>NZ_JBQCWZ010000423.1:0-1209 GCF_051956895.1 Neisseria sp. P0021.S006 | reverse complement strand
GGATACGCCGATTGCCATTGCCATTGTGATGACCTTTATTGCGGGTATTTACAGCCTGGCCACCAACGCAGGGCAGGGCATGTATTTTGAATCTATCGCCATGCTGCTGTTTTTCCTGTTGGGCGGGCGTTTTATGGAACAGATTGCCCGACGCAAAGCAGGCGATGCGGCGGAGCGGTTGGTCAAACTGGTTCCGGCATTCTGCCACCGTTTGCCATCTTATCCGGAAAGTGAAGCCATCGAAGAAGCCGCAGTCGTCCGCCTCAATATCGGCGATACGATTGTTGTGAAGCCCGGCGAAGTCATTCCGGTGGACGGTACGGTTTTATCCGGCGAGAGTGAAGTTAACGAAGCCATGTTGACCGGCGAAAGCCTGCCCATCGTGAAAAGGCCGTCTGAAAAAGTAACCGCCGGCACGCTCAACACCAGCAGCCCTTTAATCATCCGCACCGACCATACCGGCGGCAACACGCGCCTGTCCCATATCGTCAAACTGCTCGACCGTGCGCTGGCGCAAAAACCGCGTGCCGCCGAGTTGGCCGAAAAATACGCGTCCAGTTTTGTATTTGGCGAGCTCTTGCTTGCAGTTCCTGTTTTTATCGGCTGGGCTTGGTATGCCGATGCGCACACCGCCTTGTGGATTACCGTTGCCCTGCTGGTCATTACCTGTCCGTGTGCCTTATCGCTTGCCACTCCGACCGCACTGGCTGCTTCTACCGGTGCGCTTGCCAAAGACGGCATTCTCATCAGCGGCAAACAAAGCTTGGAAACGCTTGCTCAAATTGACGATGTCGTGTTCGATAAAACCGGTACGTTGACCAAAGGGCAGCTTTCCGTCAGCCGTATGTTGTCCGCAGGCCGTCTGAACGAGGCCCAAGCCCTTGCCGTTGCCCAAGCATTGGAGCAGCAATCCGAACACCCCATCGCCCGTGCCATTTTGAACCATACGCTTTCAGATGGCCCCATATCCGCGCTTGATGTGAAAGTGCAGCAACGGATCAACCGTATCGGACACGGCGTCAGCGCGCAAATCGAATTTGATGGCGAAATCCAGGTTTGGGCTTTGGGCAAAGCGGCATTTGTTTCTGAGATCGCCGGTAATCTGCCTGAAACATTTGCCCATATCGACCACACAGGCAGCATTATTTTCTTGGGCAATCAAAGCGGTTTTCAGACGGCCTTTTTGCTAGAAGACCAAATCAAAGACAG
>NZ_JBQCWZ010000422.1:0-1212 GCF_051956895.1 Neisseria sp. P0021.S006 | reverse complement strand
CGCCAAAACCATAACGGCGTAATCAGGAATAGGGCGGCAATGTAGCCTAAGATGGTGCGCGAGTTGACAAGGCCGAGGGTCGCAGTCAATGCCAATACAAACAGAAAACCTGCTGTATTGGACATTTTGCGCGCCGTCCATAAATAGGATGCCGCCAAAATGCCCCACATTAAATAATGTCCCAAATGATTGCGCTGGCCGAGTTGGCCGTTTACGGTACCGCTGCTTCGGGCAATGATGCCGTTCAACCACTCTACGTTAGACCAGCCTTTAAATTGCAGCCAGACGATGACGGCCTGTATGGTTGCACCTATCAATAAAGACCAAGCAAAGATGCTGACGACGCGTTCCTGTCCGTAAGCTGCTACCCAGCCCCGCACCGACCATGCGCCCAGTGCCAAAATAACAAAGGTCCAGGCGGTAATATCGCTCATGCCGGGGTAGGTGGAATACATGAGGCGCGCTTGGAGCGACCAAAATGCGGCCATGGCAAACAAGCCGATACTGAGTGCAGGAAGGCGGATATTCAGCAGACTTTTGTGTGCGCTAATCAAAGTCAGTACCAATGAGCCGCTCAGAGAGATGGCTTCCAAATAAAAGCTGGGCAGTGGACCGACTCGGTAGAGCGAGAGAAAAGGGACGGCGCAAATCCAAAGAAAACTGAGCCATAAAGGCCAAAAGGTTTTTACTGAAGATTCAGTCAGGCCGTCTGAAAGAGTGTGGTAGGTCATTTTGATGTGTGTTTTTGTTGTTTGATAAATGCAAGGCAGCCGAGGAAAAAGGCAATGCACAATAATACAGAAACGGCGGCGCAAATCCGGCTGGCGACGGCTGTGTCAGCCAGGCGCATACAGGCTTCGGCAAAGTAAATCAGAATCAGCATGGAGCTGTATTGATAAGTGTAGATGCGTTTTTTCAAAATGCCGGTCAACGGCAGGCACAGCGGCAGGGCTTTCAGTGCCAGCCATGAGCCGCCTTCGCGCAATGGCGCGATCCACAATTCCCATGACAAGGAAAGCAGAATCAGCAGGATAAGGCTTATGGAAGTTGCAAGATAAGGTAATGGGGAGCGTGTATTGTTCACAATATTGAGGGCGTAAAGCCGTACTGGAAAACTTAAAATTATACCGCTAAAAAGGCGGGGTAAGCCAAGAATATTGCTTAAAGATGCTGAAGAAAGGATTTATTGTTTTTTCTTCAAACGAATGAAAC
>NZ_JBQCWZ010000421.1:0-1212 GCF_051956895.1 Neisseria sp. P0021.S006 | reverse complement strand
AGCCTGAGTTGCGTGTCGGCTATACTACTTTCTATGGCAACCAAATCGTTGATGTTCACGGCCTCAATATCGACCAAGCCCTGAAAATGGAAGACGAAATCAATAAAATCAATGGCGTACTCGAAAACGGTATTTTTGCCCGCGATGCCGCAGATGTGTTGGTTTTGGGTACGGCAGAAGGCGCAAAAGTCATCCTGCCTTGTCAGGATTAATGAAGATTAATCAATCTTAAAAGGCCGTCTGAAAGTGCATTAGGTCTTTCAGACGGCCTTCAATTTGGCAAAATATGCAAATCAGTAAAATTATAAAATGGTTGCCTGTTGTTGTATCCGTTTTGGGCGCACTTGGTTACAGTTCACGTGATACTGAGGTGATTCGTACAGGGGTAAGCGTTGCTGCAACATTGGCACAAGGCGACAATATCGGTTTAGAAAAGGTCAATGAATGGCTGGGTGAAAATGTCGTCAAAGCCACATCTGACACTAAAGCCGAAGCTAAACCCAAACCGGAACAAAAACAAAAGTCATCGCGACAATCCTACACATACAACGGAAAAATCATCAAAATCCATGATGGCGATACCATGCACATTATCGATAGCGACGGCAGGAAACACAAAATCCGCATGGCATATGTCGATGCGCCGGAAATCAACCAGGCTTATGGTACGCAATCACGAGACAATCTGATTGATGCAGCATTGCATAAAAAAGCCAAAGTCCGCGTGTTTGAAGCCGACCGCTACCAGCGCGAAGTTGCCCAAGTATCAGTCGGCACGATTGATTTGAATTTGATGCAAATACGGGATGGCGCCGCATGGCATTATGAAAGTTATGCCAAAAAACAACAAAGTAAAACCGCTTACACCGACTATTCGGCAGCACAAAAACAAGCCAAGGAAAAGCGTAAAGGCTTATGGAAAAAAGACAATCCGCAAGCACCTTGGCAATTTCGCCGTCAAAACCACGAGCAGCAGAACGGCAATAAAAAGCAGTCTGATAAACAATGGTTTGGGATTTGGTAGATTTTAAGAAAGAGGCCGTCTGAAAACTTTCAGACGGCCTTTAATCATTACGGTTTAGTATAAGACAAGAATGCGTCGGAGGTTTCTGATTAGAATGTAAGGGAAATAAATGTAAGGGAAATAAAAGTGTGATGTAATATTTTTAAGAAGGGCAGATATGAAAAAAGACACCGTTAGCTAGTGTCTTT
>NZ_JBQCWZ010000420.1:0-1213 GCF_051956895.1 Neisseria sp. P0021.S006 | reverse complement strand
GTCGACAACCGGGCAGCGCGGGAAGAAATACATGCTGTCGTAGGCGTAAGTGTTGAGTCCGCCTTGCTGATGGCGGCGCAGGCCGTAGAAGCGCGAGAAGATGGTTTTCGGCTGACTTCTCAAGTAGCGGAACATGGGTACGACCATGCCGATTTTCATGCCTTCACGTTGCAGGGCTTGGGCTTGGAGACGGAAAAAGATTCCGTCCACGTCAGTTTCGGAAGAAGGATACCAAGAGGGGATAACGACAATATGCATGATGTGTTTTTTATGGAAGTAGATAACGGCGAGGCCGTCTGAAAAGAAAAGATATCTTTCAGACGGCCTTTTGTATATTTAGTTCAATCAGTTGCCGGCAACCGTCATTTTAGAAACCAAGATGGAGCCGATTTGATTGGATGAACGGCGTAATGCGTCGTCTGCCACGCCGGTGATGTCGCGGTACATATCCTGCAAACGTCCGGCAATGGTGATTTCCTGAACCGGATAGGCAATGACGCCGTTTTCCACCCAAAAACCGGCCGCGCCGCGCGAGTAGTCGCCGGTAATGCCGTTGACGCCTTGTCCCATCAATTCGGTAACCAGCAAACCTGTTCCCATTTCTTTCAACAGGTCGGCCTGCGTGGCGTGGGTGTGGTTCAGATACAGATTGTGCGCACCGCCGGCGTTGCCCGTTGTCTGCATACCGAGTTTTTTCGCGCTGTAACTGCTGAGGAAATAGCCTTCGACGATACCGTCTTTCACCACAAAACGCGGCTGCGTGGACACGCCCTCGGCATCGAAATAAGTGCTGCGGAACGAGCGCAGGATATGCGGTTCTTCGCGAAGGCTGAGAAATTCGGGAAGCACCTGTTTGCCGATACTGTCAATCAGGAAGCTGCTTTGGCGGTAGAGCGCGCCGCCGCTGAGTGCGCCGATAAGGTGGCCGATTAAGCCGACTGCGACAGTGGTATCAAACAGTACGGGATAGCTGCCGGTCGGAACGCTGCAGCTATTCAGACGGCGTAAAGTCCGTTCGGCTGCAGTTTGGCCGATGAGTTCGTGCGCGTCCATGTCTTCTTGACGGCAGTAAGAATCATACCAATAGTCGCGCTGCATGCCGTGTTCGTCGCTGGCGACCACGCTGCAAGAAATGCTGTGGTGCGTGCTTTGCTGGTGTGCGGCAAAGCCGTGGGTGTTGCCGTAAACATATTGGTAATGGCCGGTATGAACC
>NZ_JBQCWZ010000419.1:0-1213 GCF_051956895.1 Neisseria sp. P0021.S006 | reverse complement strand
GGCGTATTGTTCGTGACTTCCGAAAACAACCGCACCGTCCCCGCCTGCCTGAAAAACGCCATCGACATCGGCTCCAAACCCAATGCCGATGTTGCCTGGAAAAAAACACCGGCCGGCATCATCAGCCATTCCGTCGGCAAAATGGGCGGTTATAGCGCGCAAAAAAATCTGCGCCTTGCCCTCTCATATTTCGATATGCCGCTGACTGGCCAGCCGGAAGTATTCCTCGGCAACTCGCCCACCCTGTTTGACGACAACGGCCGACTCATCGAATCTGCGCGTGAATTTGTTCAAGGCTATATCGACCAACTGGTTGCCTTGATTGAGAAAAACCCTAAATAATCGGGATTGAAGTATACAGGCCGTCTGAAAAACGAAATTTCAGACGGCCTCATCTTTTACAAAAAATCAGTTTTTCGACAGTTCCTAAATTTTTACTAATTGAGTGCGGTTATAATCAATCCACCCATCCTCCGGAGAACTTCCATGCGCGTATTATTGGTTGAAGACGATGCCATGATTGCCCAAGCCGTCAGTGCCAATCTGAAAGACACCGGCTACGCTGTCGATTGGGTCAGCCGCGGTTCGGAAGTTGCCGCAGCAGTGGCGGCGCAAGCATACGATTTGCTGCTCTTGGATTTGGGTTTGCCCGGCAAAGACGGTTTGGACGTATTGGCGCAAATCCGCAACGGCGGCTGTACCGTTCCCGTCTTAATCGTGACCGCGCGCGACGATTTGCACAGCCGGCTCAACGGCTTAGACGGCGGCGCAGACGACTACATCGTCAAACCCTTCGACATGGCGGAACTGCAAGCCCGTATGCGTGCCGTATTGCGCCGACACGGCGGACAGGCGCAAACGCTGCTGACCAACGGTATCATCACGCTCAACCCTTCCACCCATCAGGCGGAAGTGGTCGGGCAGGAACAGGCCATCATGCTCAGCAACAAAGAATTTGCCGTCCTCCAAGCCCTGCTGCTGCGTCCGGGCATGATTCTGTCACGCAGCGATTTGGAAGATAAAATCTACGGCTGGGGTGAAGAAGTCGAAAGCAACGCCGTTGACTTCCTGATTCACGCCTTACGCAAAAAACTCGGCAAAGAAGCGATTCAAAACGTCCGCGGGGTCGGCTGGCTGGTTGCACAAAACAACCAAGCCGTCTGAAAAACCACAACAATATCAACACACAAACCATGCAACGCCTTATCCACAC
>NZ_JBQCWZ010000418.1:0-1215 GCF_051956895.1 Neisseria sp. P0021.S006 | reverse complement strand
CCGCCTGAATACGTGCAAGGATTTGATCGTGCGGAATATTCACGGCATCTTGTAAATGACCTGCGTTAAATTCCTCGGCTGAACGTACATCAATCCAAACACTTTTTGCTTTTTCTGGTTGTACTGCGCTTTGTTCTGTTTGTGGTGCAGTATTCGCAGAAGCCAAAAACGGTACAGCAATCGCTGCCGCAGAAAGTACTGCTGTAAATAATTTTTTCATCATTCAATCTCCAATTAGATAGAAAATAATCGTCTTATAGGTTTAGGAATCTTATTAAATTAACAATCATGAAAAATATCTAAAATTTTGACCGCACTTTTACACGAAAAAGCCATCTGAAATTTAGTATTCAGACGGCCTTCCATATAAAGTTAGCTGCACAAACGCCTAGATATCCCTAATTCATCATAAATGCATATCTAATCGATGCTCATTATCCCACATTTCAGCTTCATTTTTATAAGACTTAGCCAACTGACCAAGTAACTCATCGGCCACAAACGGATGAGTAATAGCTAATTGTCTACGCCAATCTTGATATTGTTCGAATATTCTCCATTCTTGAGCACCACCATCACCAAATGAACGACTTGTAACTCCCCTGCTATTACGTTTTTCTATATACATTCCTTCAATCATATTTTTAGAATGTATATCTTCAACTAAATCACGTACACCTTCACAAGGCCAAATCCCATCTTCTCCATTTTGGCAATGGCCTAATAACTTACCAATAAAATATTCAACGATATTTCTACGTCCATGCTTTTCAGCAAGGTTAATTGCTTGTTTTACCCATCCTTCAAGCTTTTCGGGATTAATTTTTCCTAAATTATCTTCGCCCGGTATGTGGCTTAAGGCATTTAAAGTATACCGGTAATATTTAACTAATTGCGTGTTAACAGCCTCATTTTCATCTTCTAATCCATCATCTCTTTTATAAAGTTTTGAGATAAGTTGAACGAAAAATTCAGGATGTTCTTCTAAATATCTTTCTAAACTTTTGATTGAACAATTTTCACTTTTTCTTCCATAAGGTGCTAAAGCCACTATGTAGGAAAATTCTAAATTCGCCTTTTGTTCTAAGCTCAAAGTTTCACAATCAGAAATTTGAGAAAATGCATCTCCTAACCGATAACTATCTGGTGGATTATTTTCATTTTTTGCTGTTGGTAAAAGCATTGCTGTTAAAATCTCAAAAATAACTTTAGGAG
>NZ_JBQCWZ010000417.1:0-1215 GCF_051956895.1 Neisseria sp. P0021.S006 | reverse complement strand
GAATTGGTAACATAAGATGGATTTTTTACTTGCTTGTTTTTTAATAGCTGTCGCGATTTTTCTTTTCAGACTTATGCGACGGAGTACAGATTAAAAAATCTGCTCCTGACCATATTTCTGATTCTGAAATAGCATTCCTACTGGATGACAGGCGCGACGCTGATGGGCATCGTAGTCGTCAAACTCTTCCTGATCGAGCTTTCCAACAGCGGCGGTATTGAGCGCATTGCCTCCTTCATCATTGTTGGCCTGCTGCTGCTTCTGGTCGGCTGGTTTGCCCCCGTTCCGCCCAAAGCAGAAAATGATGGCGAACACAAAGCCTAATCATTAACTTCAAATAAAAAGGCCGTCTGAAAAAGCAGCGTTATCTGTTTTCAGACGGCCTTTATTTTTTAGAAGGTGCAATCTGCTTTGTTCTAGAATGTCTAATCGTATTGAGTTATGATGCCTTTTAATATTATATAAATGGATAAGCCGTAGGCCGTCTGAAAAAAGAAAACGGGTCTGCATACCACGCATGATGCGCCCGACAGATTGACTATGGATGGCAATATAAAGATAAAAACCGCTACCGGAGGAAATAGAAAATGCCTAACCGCAATGAGCTTCCCTTAATTTATTCTTGTTCCGGATGTTCCGATGTGGCGCAGCTGGCCAACAACACAGCCGTGGCGCTCGACCATGCCGGAGAATTTGAAATGTCGTGCATTTCCGGCGTAGGCGGCAAAGTCGCGCCGTTGGTACGCAAAGCGCAGTCCGGACGGCCGATGTTGGTTATTGACGGCTGTCATCTGCATTGCGCCAAATCGTGTTTGGAAAATGTGGGCGTTGAAATCCCGGAAGGGCATCATGTAAAACTATACGAACTGGGCTACAAAAAACGCTTTGGCAAAAGCTATGACGAAGCTACGGTAGAAGAAGTTTATCAATATGTTTTGACGAAGAAGGGCGATGTATTGAGCAGTTAATAACTTTTAATAACAAAAAATTTAATCAAGAGGAAACAATCCATGGAACAATTATTCATTCCCGGCAGTATTATTGCCGATTATTTTTATCTCGGCCTTTTCCTGCTGGTTGTCGCGTCTTTGATTGCGGGCTATGTCGATGCTATTGCGGGCGGAGCAGGGCTGATTTTGATTCCCGCATTTTTGATGGTAGGTTTACCGCCTCAGGTCGCGTTGGCACAGGAAAAATTGGTGAGTACCATCGGTA
>NZ_JBQCWZ010000416.1:0-1217 GCF_051956895.1 Neisseria sp. P0021.S006 | reverse complement strand
GGCGACCCCGAGCCTTGCGACTACGCCATCAAAGCCGTACAAAAACTGATGGAAAGCGGCAAACCGATTTTCGGCATTTGTTTGGGACACCAGCTGATCAGCCTCGCCATCGGTGCGAAAACTCTGAAAATGCGCTTCAGCCATCACGGCGCCAACCACCCGGTACAAGATTTGGACAGCGGCAAAGTCGTCATTACCAGCCAAAACCACGGTTTTGCCGTCGATGCCGACACTTTGCCTGCCAACGCACGCATTACCCACAAATCCTTGTTTGACAACACCTTGCAAGGCATCGAGCTGACAGACAAACCCGTGTTCTGCTTCCAAGGCCACCCCGAAGCCAGCCCGGGCCCGCAAGACGTCGGCTATCTATTCGACAAATTCATTGACAATATCAAAGCAGCAAAACAATAAAGCTGATTTTTTCAGACGGCCACACTCAACTCGACAACAGGCCGTCTGAAAACCAAACTTCAAAAATATAAATTCAGCCCCCTCTCAACATCTGTACAGCCTGAAAACCCAATCGTCTAATCAGAAAGGAAAACCAATGACTGAAAAACAAATGCACATTCTTTCCGTCACCGCCACCCTGGCCGGCGTCGGTATGTACGTTTCTTATATCCCGCAAATCCAAAACAACCTTGCCGGCAACCCCGGCTCGCCGTTGCAACCCCTCGTCGCCGCCATCAACTGCACATTATGGTTTGCCTACGGCTTTTTGAAAGAAAAACGCGACTACCCCATCATACTGGCAAACGCCCCAGGCATTATTTTGGGTTTGATTACATTTATCACTAGTTTTTAAGGAAGTTTTCAGACGGCCTGTGCAAAATAAAAACGCAAACGGTCGTCTGAAAAAAGTGGCCAAAATATCAATAGCAGGAATTTTTCAGGTAGTTTTTTATCGCAAGGCAGATGGAACAAACCCCGCGAGCGTTTTTTCAGACGACCTTTGAATCCATCGGTAGGGTGTGTGCCGCAAGGCACGCACGCGGTGGGTTGGAGTTGCAGGGAAAATGGAGAACGCGTGCGTGCGTACCGCACACACCCTACATACGAGCTACGGCTTACTAAAGTAGGTTGGGTTGCCAAACTCAACGTTTTTAGATGATTAAGCGGTTTCTGTTGGTTTTCAACCCAGCCTACGCTTGCTACACTCGCTTATCATGAAGCAATATATAAATCAAATGGAAGATATTGATAAATGATAAATA
>NZ_JBQCWZ010000415.1:0-1217 GCF_051956895.1 Neisseria sp. P0021.S006 | reverse complement strand
ACCGTGTTGAGGAAACGGTTGAAGACGTAAATGTTCAAGAAGTGGCTGCACTGGCTGAAATGCCGTCTGAAAACCAAGCGGAACAAAACGGCAATAAACGCCGCCGCAACAACAGTCGTAACGAGCGCAACCGTAATCAATCTGCGGAAAACCGTGTTGAGGACGTGAACGTTCAAGCCGATGGCGAACAGGCGCAAGTCGAAGAGGACAACAACGTCCGCAGCGAAGAGGGTGTGAAAAACAATGGCCGTCAAGGACGTGACCGCAACAACCGTCAGCGCAACAACCGCAACGACCGCCGTTCTAACAGCAAAAAACGCAATATTCCGTCTTCGGCAAAAATCGAGCAATACCTGAACATTACCGATACCGCCGACAAAGTCCTCTTTGCCGTAGCGCATGTTTTAGGTTTGAACGAAAAGGTTGAAGCTGCAAATGCGACATTGTCTTCTGAAAGCGACCAAGCCGAGCCGCTGGTGATTGTGGTATCCGAGCCTGAAGTGACCAACGCAGAGCCATTCGTATTTGCGATTGAAAGCGAAGACGAGCCTGCCGTAGCGCAAACTGAAGGCGCTGATGCCGAACAAGCCCTGCTTGCTTCTGCAGTCAGCAACGTCAAAGAAGCCATTTCTGCGGTATTGTCTCCGAATGCAACGGCTACTGTTGCACCGGTTGAAGCACCAGCCGAAACTGTTGCCACACAAACTGAAACCGTCGCTGAAGCAGCGCCTGTCGCAATCGTTGTACCTGAGAGCTTGGGCGATTTGATCTTCGTTGAAACCGATCCGCAAGCCGTTGCCGCTTTTGCTGCGCAGCCACAACCTGAACCGGTTGCCAAAACACGCCGTTCGGATGTGCCTAAAGTAGAAGTGGAAGACGTAGCAGTCGAAATGATTTTGGTGGAAACACGCAAAGATTAAGATTGGTTTTCCAGTTAAAAGCCCGATGTTGAACGCATCGGGCTTTTTTATTGGCAAGGAGTTATGCTGCTCTTATTTTCTTTGTGTTTACCATGAGCATTGCTTCATGGTTGAAAAAGCAGGATAGATTGCTGAGAAAGGGAAGGCATGGTTTTTTCAATAGGAAGGGCTTAATGAAAATTGGTATGAGAAAAGCCGTCTGAAATGGTTTCAGACGGCCTTGGTTTGTGTGTGTATGTTTAGGTATTGTGATTAGTTTTTGTTCAGAGAGTCACGGATTTCGCGCAACAACAGAAC
>NZ_JBQCWZ010000414.1:0-1218 GCF_051956895.1 Neisseria sp. P0021.S006 | reverse complement strand
CAATAAATTGGCACAATTGGAAAAAGCAGAGAAAGCCATTGCCGAGCGTAAATCTGCCAAAAACAGCAAAGACAGCGTAAAAGACAAGGCCGAACCTGCTAAGAAAGCAGAAGCCAAAGTTGAAAAACCAAAAAATGAAAAAGCTAAACCAGAAACGGCCAAAGCAGAAAAAGCCGATAAGGTAAAAACTGCCGAGAAGCCGTCTGAAAAAGCCAAGCCTAAAGCTGAAAAAGAAACAGCAGAAGCCAAGCCTGCGAAAAAAGCTGCCATTCAGGCTGGTTATGCTGAAAAAGAACGTGCGCAAAGCCTGCAACGTAAAATGAAAGCCGCAGGTATCGACTCGACCATTACTGAAGTGATGACCGATAAAGGTAAGGTGTATCGCGTGAAATCAGCCAGTTATAAAAATGCACGCGATGCCGAGCGCGATTTGAACAAATTGCGTGTACATGGCATTGCCGGTCAGGTGACCAGTGAGTAATTTGCCTGTTGCCGATTTGTTGGCTGCCGCCGTCATCGTCATCTGCATCATTATCTCGTTGACACGGGGTATTATTGCCGAAGCAGGGGCGATGGTGGCGTGGGTGGTATCGTTTATTGCCGCCAGAACGCTTGCCATGCCGTTTGCCGATGTGGTCTTTAAATCGGTTGAGCCGCATTCTTTGGCGGTTGCCATGGGTTTTGCCGCTGTGTTTTTTCTGGCATGGCTGTTGCAGAAACTGGCACGATCGCTGTTGAGCAGTTTGATGTCTGCCGTTGGTTTGGGAAGCATCAACCGTTTGCTTGGCGGCGTATTCGGTGCAGTGAAAGGTGTGATTTTGGTGACACTGGCAGTGATGGTTTTTTCACACACTGATTTGCCGAAAACGGAAGAGTGGCAAAGTTCGCACACAATTCCGTATTTTGAATCACTTGCCGATGCTGCAATGCCTTATCTGCCTGGAAAAGATACCGCAATGTCCCATCTTTCGGGTAAAGCGGCTGAAGTTGAAGAATTGGATGATTAAGTTTGACGGATTCAGACGGCCTATGGGTCGTCTGAATCCGTTTTTATTTGCGTAAATTTAGCATCATATTGTCAACAATTTGAGCAAACTCATCTAAATTATTTTATAATGACGGCTTACCCATTTAATCTTCAAACTCGGAGAAGCACGATATGTGTGGTGTATTAGGTTTGGTTAGTCATGAGCCAGTCAATCAGATGTTGTATGATGG
>NZ_JBQCWZ010000413.1:0-1219 GCF_051956895.1 Neisseria sp. P0021.S006 | reverse complement strand
GTCCAGCTTTTTCTCTGCTGCATATTTCATCAGGTTCAGCAAATCGGTAAAATCGCCTATGCCCCAGTTGCGCTCGGAACGTAGGCTGTACAAATGCATGGTCAAACCATTCATCCGACCGCCATTGGCAAGCAGTTTAGGCTGATAAACCGATTCAGGCGCAACAATCAGGCGCACAAGGCGACATTTGCCGCCGGTCTCGGCCGACAAGGTGTAATAACCGCAAGCCAGTTGGGGCAGCTTAATCCAAAGCGTATCGTTGTCGCCCGGATATAAAGTCAAGTTCTGGCACTCATCCGCCTCATCAATCAATACAACCGCTTCTGCACCATGAAATTCAGACGGCATCTGTAAAGATTCTTCGCCGTTTTCATGCACGATCATCGTATTCAGATAAAGGCCGTCTGAATCCGGTTTGCTTTTGTCCAAAACAGCAACGATCGATTCCAAAACTTCAGGTTTGGTCGCATGATATATACCGTTGATGTCGTGGTAGCCTAAATCAATACCGGCCTCTACGGCCTGCTGCTCCAATGTCTCACTCATTGCACTCTGCCTGTTTTACCAATATCTGAATCTTAATACAGATCTTGTTGCACCGTTACATGTAGTTTATTGTAGTCTCTAACAAAATCCATATTTCCCTGTTTGATTTGACCTGCGCCAAAATTTCCTATTTATCTGTCTTGTAAAAACTTAAAGGCCGTCTGAAAAGGAAGGTTTCATTCCTTTTCAGACGGCCTTTATCATGCTTCAAGCCTGATTAGTGGTGGTGATGACCGTGCGGGCCATGTACGTGACCATGGGCAATTTCTTCCTCGGTCGCATCGCGCACACCTTCAACGGTCGCCTTGAACAATACTTTCATACCGGCCAAAGGATGGTTGCCATCCACTACGGCTTTACCGTCGGCAACATCGGTTACACGATAAATCAATACATCGCCGGTTTCCGGATCATCGGCTTCAAACATCATGCCGACTTCAACTTCAACAGGAAATACGCTTACATCTTCAATGCGTACCAGTTCAGGATCTTGCTCGCCGAAGGCATCATCAGGCGACAAAGCCACTTCAACGGTATCGCCTACATTTTTGCCGTGCAACGCTTCTTCCACTAAAGGGAAAATACCGTCATAACCGCCATGCAGGTAAGCAATCGGCTCTTCGGTTTTGTCCAACAACTGGTTGTTTGCATCGTACATTTCATAATGCAGGGA
>NZ_JBQCWZ010000412.1:0-1226 GCF_051956895.1 Neisseria sp. P0021.S006 | reverse complement strand
CATCGGCAGATGTGTATGATAGACAGATATATACGATCTAGGGAATGTTACACCTAAATTTTCTGCAAATTTTTCAATGATTGAAGCAGAAACTTTTCCTTCATCTCTCCAGATATTTAATTTTTTCATTATTCATTTCCTTGATTAACGTCCTTTTTTTAATGCATTTTGACCAGTATGTCTAACTGCATCATGTATTTCCAATGGTACTAGCTGCATGTTATTTGGTGCACTTTGTGCATTATGATGCCAAATATATCCATTAATAGTCCGTTTTCCAGCCATAATATCTTCTAACTGTGTGCTAGTAAAATTTGATTTAGGAATTACCCCACGCCGGATGTGCAGGCCGTGTATGAAAAGTTCGGCTAGAAAGAAATCACGCAGACTTGGCACAACGGGGAAACCGTATCCGTCATGAAATTGGATTTATAGCTTGAAATGAATAAAAGGCCGTCTGAACATTTGATTTCAGACGGCCTCTGCCTTTGAATTATCCACAACTACCCTATCCGTTTAAACGGCGGCAAACAGGCCAATAATTGCTGGCCGTAGCGTTGCGTTTTGACGCGGTTGTCGAGGATGGTCACACGGCCGTAATCCTGTTCGGTACGGATAAGGCGGCCGACGGCTTGGATCAGTTTGATGCTGGCTTCAGGCACCGTAATTTCGATAAAAGGATTGCCGCCGCGTTGTTCAATCCAACGGTTTTGGGTTTTCTCGATGGGGTTGTCCGGCATGGCAAACGGCAGCTTGGCAATAATGACTTGAACGCAGGCCGTGCCGGGCAGGTCGAGGCCTTCGGCAAAACTGTCGAGGCCGAAAATAATGCTGGCTTTACCTTCGGCAATGGCTTGATGGTGCCTTTGCAACAGGACAGCCTTGGGCAACTCTCCTTGTACAAGCAGAAGCGGCAAGTATTCGTCAGGCAGTCGTAAGGCGACATCCTGCATTTGCTTGCGCGAGGAAAACAACACCAGCGTGCCGATGGCTTCAACCGGCGAAACCAGCTTCGGCAACCATTCGACAATGGCGGCCGTGTGCGCATCAGGGTCTTTGGGGCTGGCGTGTACGGGCGGAATATACAGCTCGCCTTGCGTATCGAAATTAAACGGGCTTTCCAATGCAAGCGTGGTGGTTTCGGGCAGCCACAGCAGGCCGGTTTGGCGCAAAATCAGGTTGAAGCTGCCGAGCGATTGCAGGGTGGCCGAAGTCAACACCGCACC
>NZ_JBQCWZ010000411.1:0-1227 GCF_051956895.1 Neisseria sp. P0021.S006 | reverse complement strand
ATAGAGACCAACTATTTACGCCACCGCCATTTGAAAACCACAGCCCATTGACTTGGTATCAGGCCGCCGCCGAACAACCCAACTTCATCCGTGATGAAGCACAAGCACGAGCCATTGAATATTTGGATCGCTTATGGACCGAGCTGATGATGTTCAAACGCAAACGCAACCGTTTTCTCGGCCGCAGCCTGCGTTCCCCTCAAGTGCCTAAAGGACTCTATTTTTATGGCGGCGTAGGACGCGGTAAAAGTTTCCTGATGGACGCTTTTTTTGGCTGTCTCCCTTATCGCCGTAAGCGCCGCGTGCATTTCCATGCCTTTATGGCCGAAATTCATCAACGGCTGAAAGCTTTAAAGAGTGAAGCGAATCCTTTAAAAGCCGTTGCAACAGAAATTGCCAAAGAAACACGCGTATTATGCTTTGACGAGTTTCACGTCAGTGATATTGCCGATGCCATGATTTTGGGCCGTTTACTGGAAAACCTGTTGAGTGAAGGTGTAGTCTTGGTAGCCACTTCCAACTACGCCCCATCCGAACTCTATCCTCAAGGCCAAAACCGCAGCAGCTTTCTCCCAACCATCGCCCTTATCGAGTCCAACCTGACCGTTTTAAATGTAGATGGCGGAGAAGATTACCGCTTGCGTACGCTGCGTCCTGCCGAAATTTTCTTTGTCCCCAATAATGAAGAAAACGAGCAAAAACTCGCTGCTTTATTTAAAGAAATGAGCGGAATCTCTGAATTAAACCCAGGCATCAGCATTATCCATGGACGGGAAATCCCCCATAAAGCCCAGTCAGAACGCGCCATCTGGTTTGATTTCCGTGCATTATGTTTTGGCCCGCGCTCACAAGCTGACTATTTGTATTTAGCCGAACATTACGAGATGGTTTTCCTTTCAGGATTAGAACGTCTAACCCCGCAAGAAAAAGCAGAAGCACGCCGTCTGACATGGTTAATTGACGTTTTATATGATTTCCGTGTGAAGCTGTGCGCCACTAGCGCAGTTGGCGTAAACGATATTTACGTTGAAGGCGATTTTGCCGAAGAATTTACCCGTACAGCCAGCCGTATGATCGAAATGCAATCTGAAGTCTATTTGGAACAACCACACCTGACTTTAAGCAAATAATGCCTTTCCCAAAAAGGGGCGAAATTTGGTAGAATACACTTCCCTCGCCTCTTGGCTACGGCAACTTACCTATTAATAAAAACAAGGACATAACATG
>NZ_JBQCWZ010000410.1:0-1240 GCF_051956895.1 Neisseria sp. P0021.S006 | reverse complement strand
CAAGTCTCGGCAGGTTTTACAGCAGTTGCAGCAGTTTGGCTTGGGCAGTTGAATTTTTTCAGACGGCCTTTGATAGGTAATGACTCAGGCCATCTGAAACCTTAATGAAAGGACATTATTATGTTGTTAGGCGTAAACATCGACCATATTGCCACCGTCCGCAATGCGCGCGGTACGATTTATCCCAGCCCTGTCGAAGCGGCGCTGATTGCAGAAACCCACGGCGCTGATTTGATTACCATGCACTTGCGTGAAGACCGCCGCCATATTAAAGATGCGGACGTGTTTGCCGTTAAAAACGCCATCCGCACGCGCCTGAATTTGGAAATGGCGCTGACGGAAGAAATGCTGGAAAACGCGCTCAACGTCATGCCGGAAGATGTGTGCCTCGTGCCTGAAAAACGTCAAGAAGTGACCACCGAAGGCGGTTTGGACGTATTGGCGCAACAGGATAAAGTAGCCGAGTTCACTAAAATCCTGACCGACGCAGGCATCCGCGTGTCCTTGTTTATCGATGCCGACAACGCGCAAATCCAAGCCGCTTATGATGTCGGCGCGCCCGTTATCGAGTTGCACACCGGCGCATATGCCGATGCGCACAGCCACGCCGAGCAAATAAAACAATTCGAGCGCATTCAAAACGGCGCGCATTACGCCAGCGATTTGGGTTTGGTCGTTAACGCCGGACACGGCCTGACCATTCACAATGTTACGCCGATTGCTCAAATTCTCGCCATCCGCGAGCTGAACATCGGCCATTCGCTGATTTCCCAAGCACTCTTCCTCGGCCTGCCTGAAGCTGTCCGCCAAATGAAGGAAGTCATGTTCAGAGCCAGAATGCTGCCTTAACGGCATCAGCCATACAGGCTAAAGCGGTTTGCTTTGGCCTGTATTCACACTTTCAGACGGCCTGACTATTTAAACAAGGAGCAGACCCATGATTTATGGAATCGGTACAGACATTGTTTCCCTCAAACGCATTATCCGCCTGAACAAAAAATTCGGACTGGCATTTGCGCAACGCATTCTCAGCCCGGAAGAGCTGTTGGAATTTCCGCAGGCAGGCAAACCGGTCAACTATCTTGCCAAACGTTTTGCCGCCAAAGAGGCTTTTGCCAAAGCCGTCGGTACGGGCATACGCGGAGTGGTGTCTTTCCGCAATATCGGTGTCGGACATGACGCATTGGGCAAACCTGAATTGTTTTTTGCACCGGCTTTGACAAAATGGCTGAAAGAGCAG
>NZ_JBQCWZ010000409.1:0-1241 GCF_051956895.1 Neisseria sp. P0021.S006 | reverse complement strand
GCCCCACCACAGTTGGCGCGAAATACACCAGTCTTGGATGTTGTTCATCCATTGGTTGTAGGTATTGACCCAGTTTTCAGGGATA
The DNA here is from genome assembly GCF_051956895.1 of Neisseria sp. P0021.S006. NCBI lineage: Bacteria > Pseudomonadati > Pseudomonadota > Betaproteobacteria > Neisseriales > Neisseriaceae > Neisseria > Neisseria sp. P0021.S006. The sequence goes on along the minus strand of NZ_JBQCWZ010000409.1, from coordinate 1,156 downwards.
AAACGTACCGCGCCGCTATCAACGGCTTTTTTGGCTTTGTCGGCCAGGCTCAAACCTTTGAACTCGCTGTCAGGCTCGCCGCCGTTTGGCGTGGCGGACATAGCGACAAACCATTGGCTGGTCAGCATCGGCTCAATCACGGAACCGGTACGGTCGCCTTTCGGCGTCATCAGCGTGTGCGGTTTGATTTCGACCAAGAAACCTTGTTCCTGCAAATCGGCAACCATTTGTTTGCGCGCGGCAAAGCGGTCTAAGCCTGCGTATTTTTCAGGCAGGGCAAAGCCTGGTTGCGCTTCGCCTTTGAAGTTAAACACTTCGGCGTTTGCCAGCACTTTGGCTTCCAAATCAAACACATTAATCAGGCGCGTGTCGTGGCGTTTGCCGACTTCGTAGTCGTTGAAGTCGTGCGCAGGCGTGATTTTCACGCAGCCGGTACCGAAGTCTTTTTCGACGTATTCGTCGGCAATCACGGGGATGGTGCGGCCGGTCAGCGGCAGGATTAATTCCTTGCCGATCAAATGCGTATAACGTTCGTCTTCAGGATTGACGGCAACGGCCACGTCGCCCAACAGCGTTTCAGGGCGGGTGGTCGCCACGATAACGGCTTCGGCGGGATTGTCCGCCAGCGGATAGCGGATGTGCCACATAGAGCCTTGTTCTTCCACGCTTTCCACTTCCAAATCAGATACTGCCGTACCCAAAACCGGATCCCAGTTCACCAAGCGTTTGCCGCGGTAAATCAAGCCTTGTTCATACAGACGCACAAACACTTCGGTTACGGTTTCGGCGCGCACGTCGTCCATCGTGAAATACTCACGCGTCCAGTCGGCAGAGCAGCCCACGCGGCGCATTTGTTGGGTAATCGTACCGCCGGAAACTTCTTTCCATTCCCACACTTTTTCCAAGAATTTCTCGCGGCCCAAGTCATGACGGGACACGTTTTGCGCGGCAAGTTGACGCTCGACCACGATTTGCGTGGCAATGCCCGCGTGGTCGGTGCCCGGAATCCAGGCGGTGTTGCAGCCTTTCATGCGGTAGTAGCGGGTTAGACCGTCCATGATGGTTTGGTTGAAGGCATGGCCCATGTGCAGCGTACCGGTTACGTTGGGCGGCGGCAGTTGGATGGAGAAAGACGGTTTGGTCAAATCCATATCAG
>NZ_JBQCWZ010000408.1:0-1241 GCF_051956895.1 Neisseria sp. P0021.S006 | reverse complement strand
GATCTGACCAATGACGAAATCGCCAAAATCCATATCCGTTACATGGTCGGCGGACGTACGGAAAAAGTATCCAGCGAACGCTTGGTCAGCTTTGAATTCCCAGAGCGTCCCGGCGCATTGTCCAGCTTCTTGAACCATATGCGTGCCGAATGGAATATTACCTTGTTCCATTATCGCAATCATGGTGCGGACTATGGCCGTATTTTGGTCGGTATCGATGTACCTGAAAGCGACAATGAAGCCTTTACCGACTTCTTGGAGAGCTTGGGTTATGTTTATAAAGAAGAAACCGATAATCCGGCTTATAAACTTTTCTTAGCTTAATCAGTAAGATAAAAGGCCGTCTGAAATTTTTCAGACGGCCTTGTGTTTTATGTTCGGCTATTTCTTACGGAACACCAAGTCCCAAACGCCATGACCCAATCGTTTGCCTCGGGCTTCAAATTTGGTTTCAGGGCGATAATCGGGCGTAGGGGCGTAATCGGCAGCCGTGTTTTGCAAAGAGTCGCAACTGCTCAAAACTTCCAGCATTTGTACGGCGTATTCTTCCCAGTCGGTCGCCATATGGACATAGCCGCCGCTTTTGAGTTTGGGCAGCAGCTTTTCAACAAAAGGCACTTGTACCAAGCGGCGTTTATTGTGGCGTTTTTTGTGCCAAGGGTCGGGGAAGAAAATATGAATGCCGTCTAAAGAACCGTCTTCCAGCATCTTTTCCACTACTTCCACTGCATCATGACGTATCACGCGGATATTGGAAATGTGTTCTTCCTCAATCAGCTTCAAGATATTGCCGACACCCGGGCCGTGAACATCAATCGCTAAAAAGTCGGTATCGGGCAGACGTTTGGCGATTTCCACTGTCGCGACGCCCATACCGAAACCGATTTCCAAAACTTTAGGATTGTCCCGTCCAAATGCATGGTTCAAATCCAAAGGAGCTTCTTGGAAGTCCACACCAAATTGCGGCCACATCGTATCGATGGCGCGCTGTTGGGCCGCGGTCATATGGCCTTGACGCAAGACGAAACTGCGGATGCTGCGTTTGTGTTCTTCAGGAACAGTATTTTCGGGTGTATTTTCTGGAATGTTTTCGGACATGTTTTTTTAAATCAGTGAGAAATCAAATAAAAAGGCCGTCTGAAAGAATCAGACAACCCTGCATATAAATCGGCGTGATTATAGCGAATAAACGCTTTTCCTGAAACCTTTTAAAAAGAAGGTTTCAGACGGCCTTTTAAGAC
>NZ_JBQCWZ010000407.1:0-1245 GCF_051956895.1 Neisseria sp. P0021.S006 | reverse complement strand
CTTGAGTATCGATACCGAAATCGGTACGCATAAAGTTCAACCCGGCGTAGCAACCATCAAAGGCGTGAAAAACATTATCGCCGTTGCATCGGGCAAAGGCGGCGTCGGCAAATCAACGACCACAGCCAACCTTGCCACCGCAATGGCCAGAATGGGCGCGCGCGTCGGCGTACTCGATGCCGACCTGTACGGCCCAAGCCAGCCCACCATGCTCGGCGTACAAGACCGCAAACCCGACCAACAAAACAAAAAACTCATTCCCGTTGAAGCCGAAAGCGGCATTCAAGTGATGTCCATCGGTTTCCTGGTCGATACCGACCAAGCCGTCGTTTGGCGCGGCCCGATGGTCAGCCAAGCCTTGCAACAGCTTATGTTCCAAAGCGAGTGGGACAATGTCGATTATCTCTTCATCGACCTGCCGCCCGGTACCGGCGATATCCAATTGACCCTGTCGCAAAAAATCCCCGTGACCGGCTCCGTTGTCGTCACCACGCCACAAGACATCGCCCTGATTGATGCACGCAAAGCCGTGGATATGTTCAACAAAGTCAATATCCCGATTTTGGGCGTTTTAGAAAACATGTCTGTCCATATTTGCACCAACTGCGGCCATGCCGAAGCAATCTTCGGCGCAGAAGGCGGCAAAAACTTGGCAGAGCGTTTGAATGTACCGTTGCTTGGCCAACTTCCATTAAGCCTGCCTGTACGCGAAGCTATGGATAGCGGCACATCTTCGGCCTTGTTTGAAAACAACCAAACCATCGCCGACATCTACACCGAAGCCGCCTTCCAAATTGCACTGGCCATTGCCGATAAAGGTAAAGACTTCAGCAGCCGCTTCCCGAAAATCGTTGTCGAATAAAAAAATTTAAAAAAGGTGTTGACAGCTGTGTACCCCATCTCTATAATGCACAGCTTATCGGGTCGTTAGCTCAGTCGGTAGAGCAGCGGACTTTTAATCCGTTGGTCGAGCGTTCGAATCGCTCACGACCCACCAAATATGAAAACCTACTTTGAAAAAAGTAGGTTTTTTTACGTTTGGATTTTGGGATTTTATTGAGCATATTTTATTATTGAGACAATCCATAGCGCATCAAGCATCAGGCCGTCTGAAAATATCTTTCAGACGGCCTGAAGTTTTTTATAGGAATGTTTTTGAGAAATAAGCTTTCTACTTAGGGCAGACAAACGTTTAAAACCTTACCTGCGTCTGCAACTGCCTACGATAAACCAATACGGCAGCAG
>NZ_JBQCWZ010000406.1:0-1246 GCF_051956895.1 Neisseria sp. P0021.S006 | reverse complement strand
GTATTAGACATCTAATTCTATTCAACCAATAAAGGCCTCCTGAAAGATTACAACATTCAGACGGCCTTTATTTTAAATAGGCAAAAAAAATGCACACATTCGACAGAATGTGTGCCAAGTCTACAAAGGAGAAATAGAGGAGAAACTATTAACTGACTACTCGAACCAGCTAACGAAACGAATTATGCAACAAGAGATTCAACCGCGCAAGTATTTTTCTTGTAAAGTTTCTTAATTATTCAATTTACAAATTTTAAATGTAATCATGTTTCAATATAGATAAAAAAATGCGCATACCGTCTCGATATGCGCCAAGTCTACAAAGGAGAAATAGAGGAGAAAAATCAAGCTGCATCAAGCAACTCAACGGCGCGAATTATCCTAGCCTTCTACCCCCTGTCAACTGTTTTCCCATCTATTTTCAAGTATTTTGCTAAAAAACAACAAATCCGCTATTCCCCTCTTTTTCTTGCTATTTTCGCCCATATATAAAGAGAATTTAGGGCCGTCTGAAACATATATTGCCACTAAAGATAAACGGCTCCATACTCACACATTCATCGTCCATATCAACCCAACCCAAAGACCATGACCACCCCACTCTCCCTTGCCGTTGTCGGCCATACCAACACAGGCAAAACCTCGCTCTTACGTACGCTTTTGCGCGACAGCACCTTCGGCGAAGTGAAAAACGCGCCATCCACCACGCGCCATGTCGAAGAAGCCCTCATCAACGATGGCGACGACAGCTTGGTTTACCTCTACGACACACCCGGCCTTGAAGATGCCGGCAGCGTGTTGGACTGGCTGGAAACCCACACATCCACACGCGATGACGGCATTGAGCGCATTCAGCAATTCCTTAGCAACCATGAAGCGCATCACGAGTTCAACCAAGAAGCCAAAGTGTTGCGCCAAGTCATGCAAAGCGATATGGCCATGTATGTTATCGATGCGCGAGAACCCGTCCTCGACAAATACAAAGACGAACTGACCATTTTATCTTGGTGCGCCAAGCCCATCATGCCCGTGTTCAACTTCACCCAAAATCAAGACCTGACCGCTTGGACCAATATGCTTGCCCGCCGAACCCTGCATGTTTACGCCGGTTTTGATACCGTTGCCTTCGACTTTGAAGGCGAAATCCGATTGTGGGACAACCTTGCCACCATGTTACCTAAGCGCGACATCCTCGATCACCTCATCAATATGCGCCGTCGCGAGTGGCAACGGCTGGATACGGAAG
>NZ_JBQCWZ010000405.1:0-1246 GCF_051956895.1 Neisseria sp. P0021.S006 | reverse complement strand
GTGTACGGCTGCGCGATGCTGGGTTTGTCGTGCATCGTCCTGCCGCACCGCGAGCGCGGTTTCGGTGGCGTGATTCAGACGATGGCGGCGCGCGGCGGCAAGATGATCGGCGGCGCACTGGTGTTGTGGCTGTATCAGGAATACGGGCAGATGGCGGCAGCGGGCTTTATGCTTGCGTTCAGCCTGCTGATGCTGCTGCAACTCTTGTACTACCGCGAGCCGGAAAGTCCGACTGCGCAAGGCAGTTGGACGGCGTTGGCAGCACGGCTGGTTTCTTTTTGGCAGCAACCTGAAACGGGCTGGCGGTGGCTGGTTTTGCTGTTTGCCGTTGCCGCACCGTATGCGTTTATGGCGGCAACCTTTGTGCCCAAGCTGGCGGATTTGGGCTTCACTCCGAAACAGACGGGCGGAATTTTGGCGGTAGGTATTCCTGTTGCCTGCCTGATTGTGACGCCGCTGTCGGGCTGGTTTTTGCGCAATTATCCGCGCCGCAAACTCGTGTTCCTACTCTACGCGCTGCAACTGCCGCTTTTAGCGTCCATGACTGCCATCGACACGCTCGCACGTGTCGGCTCTTGGCTGCCGCCCGCGCAAATCGTCGCTCTGAGCCTGAGCTACACGCTGCTGCTGCCGGTGATACTGGCGTTGGTGATGGACAAATCCGACCGCGCCACCGCCGCACTCGACAGCAGCCTGCAATTTTCCGTCGTCCTGCTCGGCAGTTACACGGCCGGTTTCGCCGCCCTACGGCTGGCAAAGGCTATTGGTTATACAGATGCGTATTGGGTTGCAGTGTACTTGGCCGTATTAGTAGGCCTGCTTTTATATTTGAATAGAAATTTATTCAATTATTCAGATCGTGATTCACAATAATTCACTTAGATATTTATTCATCGATTTTAATTGAGCGCGCCTCCGGATAATTTTTCATTTTATTGCACAATCTCTCATGAAAATATAACAAAACGTGCCCATAATACTGCCGTTATTACACTCTTAAATTCAAAAGGAACCTCATGACTGCTGTTCTCATCGTTCTCGGCTTGATTGCCATTGCTGTCGGCATCTTAGGCACTATTTATCCCGCCCTGCCCGGATTGGGTTTGATGTTTGGTGGTGCATGGCTGTTGGGTTATGCCGGCGATTATCAAGTGTTTGGCTCGGGTACGCTGACCTTTTTGGCTATCGTTGCCGTATTCGGTACTGCGATGGACTATGTAGCGGGCGCATTGGGTGCAAAATATAC
>NZ_JBQCWZ010000404.1:0-1249 GCF_051956895.1 Neisseria sp. P0021.S006 | reverse complement strand
TTGCATTTAATATCATATCTATGCATGAAAGGGTTTGCCACTGCTTCCAATAATAGGATAGCTTTTGGTAATACGCTGTCTTTGATTGTGGACTTATCGGGAAACCATTCTTCCCCTGTTTTTGGGTTGATAACGGTTTCTGTACCATCGCCAAAGAGTAAGAATAACAGTTCTTCATGCGTGAAGTGTTGGCCGGTGTATACCTCCCAAATCAGCAAATCTAGGCATGGCAATACTCTGAAACGGTTTAGGCTTTCTATTTCTGAATCACTAAATGTTCTTGTCATGTCGTATTTTTTGCTTATATGGATATGGCCGCCGTAAAGTTGAAATGCTCTGTATTGCCTTAAGAAATACTCAAACATTTCTTTCAGCTCATCATCGGTATGTTCTTGGAAATTAATCAGCACCGGCGTGAAACAATTATATGCCCCTGCTTTTTTTTCATATCTGAATTGGCCTAGTTTGGGTAATTGAATCCCTACGGTAGAAATTTCATCAATAGGCATTTTTTCCCCGTCAGAATCGACAATATCAGCCCCGTGTTTTGCCAGCAATCCATTAAAGCAAGAGAAAAAGGAAGAATCGGGGAATGTTTTCTCATCGGGGAATGTTTTCTCTAAGTCTTCAAATGGTATTTTGTACATATCATCAGAAATTAGATTCTTGCCTAATGGAATCCCTCTAGAATCTCTTGGAATATCAGTATTACCCAAAAACAATGATTGCCAAGAGTTTATACAATCATTGCAGATGTCATAACCTAAATCTGGATTACGGTCATATTTTAAATTCTCATTGTAGTGGTAAATTTTATGTTCAAAAGCGATTGCCCAATCTTCCCGCCCCCATTGGTAGGTCTCTTCATACTTGGAAATATCAAACCATTTAGGACAATAATCATGAGTATTCATTTTTAGCTTTGTTTCCGGTATCAGGCAATCGCCTCAATTCCCTTGTTCTTGACGATAGTAAGCAGCTTCAAAGCCGCGCCGCTCGGCTTTTTAATACCCCGCTCCCATTCGGAAACTTGGTTTTTACCAATGTTCAGATACATGGCAAAAGCGGCTTGTGATAATGCTTCGCGCTCTCTGATTGCCTTGATGTCTTCGCCGCTCAATGGTTTGATTTCGGTCAGGCATGATTTGTCAAAATCGCGCATGGTTTTTTTGTCGATAATGCCAATGTCGTGCAATCCCTGCATGGTTTCATGTATTGCTGCAAAAATCTCGCTTTTGTATTTCATGGC
>NZ_JBQCWZ010000403.1:0-1251 GCF_051956895.1 Neisseria sp. P0021.S006 | reverse complement strand
GCGTTAAAACACTCGTTTTCCCCTTTTTTATAGTGGGTTAACAAAAGTCTGAACAAAGCGGCAGGCGATGCCGTTCCGATTTTTGTTAATGCACTATAAACTTATCCGGATTTTCTTTGTAAGGAGTAACACATGAAAGTAGGTTTCGTCGGCTGGCGCGGTATGGTCGGCTCTGTTTTGATGCAGCGTATGAAAGAAGAAAACGACTTCGCCCACATTCCCGAAGCGTTTTTCTTTACCACTTCCAACGTCGGCGGCGCTGCCCCTGATTTCGGTCAGGCAGCCAAAACATTGTTGGATGCCAACGATGTTGCCGAATTGGCAAAAATGGACATCATCGTTACCTGTCAGGGTGGTGATTACACCAAATCCGTCTTCCAACCCCTGCGCGACAGCGGCTGGAACGGCTACTGGGTTGACGCGGCTTCTTCCCTGCGCATGAAAGACGATGCGATTATCGTCCTCGACCCTGTCAATCGCAACGTCATCGACAACGGTCTCAAAAACGGCGTGAAAAACTACATCGGCGGCAACTGTACCGTTTCCCTGATGTTGATGGCTTTGGGCGGCCTGTTCCAAAACGATTTGGTCGAATGGGCAACCAGCATGACCTACCAAGCCGCTTCCGGCGCGGGTGCGAAAAACATGCGCGAACTCATCAGCGGCATGGGCGCGATTCACGCTAAAGTGGCGGACGAGCTTGCCGATCCTTCCAGCGCGATTCTCGACATCGACCGCAAAGTGTCCGATTTCCTGCGCAGCGAAGACTATCCGAAAGCCAACTTCGGCGTACCGCTCGCCGGCAGCCTGATTCCGTGGATTGACGTGGACTTGGGCAACGGCCAGTCAAAAGAAGAATGGAAGGGCGGCGTAGAAACCAACAAAATCCTCGGTCGCAGCGACAATCCGACCGTAATCGACGGCTTGTGCGTACGCATCGGCTCTATGCGCTGCCACAGCCAAGCCCTCACCCTGAAGCTGAAAAAAGACCTGCCTGTTTCCGAAATCGAAGCGATTTTGGCAGGCGCGAACGACTGGGTGAAAGTTATCCCCAACGAAAAAGAAGCCAGCATCCACGAGCTGACGCCCGCCAAAGTTACCGGCACGCTGTCTGTTCCTGTCGGCCGTATCCGCAAACTGGAGATGGGTGGCGAATACATCAGCGCATTCACTGTCGGCGACCAACTCTTGTGGGGTGCTGCCGAGCCGTTGCGCCGCGTATTGCGCATTATCTTGGGCAGCCTGTAATTT
>NZ_JBQCWZ010000402.1:0-1251 GCF_051956895.1 Neisseria sp. P0021.S006 | reverse complement strand
GCCAATAATCCTGTTGCTTTTGATACAGCAAAGCAACCTGCTCTTTCAGACGGCCTGATTTCATTTCCAACTCTTTGGGAAACTTGTCAAACTGTTCGACCGCAGTTTGCTTTTCCCCGGATACCACCGCCCTTGCCAAACAACCAATGCCGCTGTCTGCACCAAAACGGTGGCTGAACGTCAATTTGGCATTGTTTTGCGATAAAGCCTGAGGCCGCTCTTTAATCTCAAAGCCATGATTGGGCAGATAAACTTCCAGCTTTTCAGCAGTTTCTTTATCCAAAACCGTCGGACGCGACAACGCCGCCAATACGGCACCCAAGCCAACCGACGGCAACTGGTTTTCATCGCCAAGCAACACCAAACGACAACTGGTCGGCACGGCACGCAATAAATCCAACACCAGCGGCAAATCCAACATCGAAGCCTCATCCACCACCAAAACATCCAAAGCAAGCGGATGTTCATGATTGAACGCGGGGCGCATTTGCGGCGGCCGCAATTTCAACAATCGATGGACAGTCTGCCCTTCCAAGTTTTCCAAATGCGCTTTAATGTTCGGAGACAAATCAAAGCCATCTAAAGCCCGCTGCAAAGCCCGTGCCATATGCGCAGCCGCCTTGCCCGTCGGCGCGGCCAACGCAATACGGGGCAGCTTCGTACTGTTATTGCAAATCAGACCCAAAAGCTTTGCGACGGTCGTGGTCTTACCCGTACCCGGCCCGCCGGTAATCAGCATAAAGTTTTGCAGCAAGGCCAAAGCCGCAGCATCCCTCTGCTCTTTACTGTCTTTAGGATCAAACCAGTCGCTCAGGCTTTTTGAAGCCGCCATGAAATTCACTTCTTCCGCCGCGGCACTTGCCAGCCGTTTGATTTCGACAGCCAAATCATGCTCCAACTGCCACATCCGCCCTAAAAACAATTTCCGGTCTTGCAGGATAAGCGGTTTATCCGCATTGCCGACCAAATTCGGCAAGTTGCTTAAGGCATCGACATCCGCTTTATCCAAATAAATAAACGAATGCCCGTTTTGCAAGGCTGCAAACAGTCGAACCACATAAGGCTCAATAACGGATGCGCCCTGTACTTCGTGGCGGCGGAAAAACGCAATGGCCGCATCTGCGGCAGAGGAAAGGATAGAGTCGGTCGGATTCATGGCTCAAGCTTGATGGATACGGACAAAAGAAAGGCCGTCTGAAAAACAGTGTTTCCATAAATGAAAACCTATTTTTCAGACGGCCTCTATTATAC
>NZ_JBQCWZ010000401.1:0-1252 GCF_051956895.1 Neisseria sp. P0021.S006 | reverse complement strand
GTTATATAGAAAATAAAATATACAAGGATATATGATGAGATTCGATGATTTGGACAAACGCTTGCGACAATACGAAACCGCTTATGACTTTTGCGTACCACAGGAAAATTTTATTGTTGTACGCTTAGACGGGCGTGGTTTTACACGACTAACCAAGGAAATTTGGCAGTTTGAAGCCCCGTTCGACATTCGTTTCCGCGACCTGATGGCGCACACCGTCCGTCATTTGATGAAATGTGGCTTCAATGTGGTGTACGGCTATTCGGAAAGCGATGAAATTTCACTATTGCTGCGTCGAGACGACGATACGTTCAAACGCAAAACGCGCAAAATCATTTCGGTATTGGCTGGTGAGGCCAGCGCCGCCTTTTCTGTGGCGCACGGGCAGACCGCCGCTTTTGATGCCAGAGTTTGCGTTTTGCCGAACGAAAAACTGGTGGTCGATTATTTCCGTTGGCGGCACGAAGACTCATACCGCAACGCGCTCAACGCCCACTGCTATTGGATGCTGCGCAAGAAAGGAGAAAGCGTATCCCGAGCCACAGAAGCGGTCAGCGGTCTCACGCGCGCGCAGAAACATGATTTGCTGTTTGAACACAATATCAATTTCAACGAATTGCCCGCATGGCAGAAACGCGGCTTCGGTGTGTATTTTCAGACGGCCTTAAAAGAAGGTTTTAATCCGAAAACTGACGAAACTGTACAAGTAAAACGCCAAATCCTGCATACGGATTTCGAGCTGCCGTTGGGCGATGGTTACGGCGTGTTTGTATTGGAAAAAATAATTTAAAGGCCGTCTGAAACATGAATACCAATCCCAAAAAACAAGTCGCCGTCAGCTTTCTCGGTACGGTATTGGACAGCGGTTTCGGTCAGGGCCGTTGGTTAAAATGGCGGCCAAACGTCGCCATGAATCAGCGTCAAGATTTTCATCTCGACCGCATGGAGCTGTTTTATGCGGAGAAATATCGCGAGCTGGCAGATCATGTAAAAGCCGATATTCAGCAGGTGTCGCCGCACACAGTCGTCAATCTCGTACCTATGGAGCTGGCAAACCCGTGGGATTTCTCCGAGGTTTATACCAAACTGCACGATTGGGCAGCAGGCTATCCATTTGATACAGAAGAAGAAACCTATCTCACCCACATCACCACAGGTACACACGTTGCCCAAATCTGCCTGTTTTTATTGGTGGAATCGCGTCAAATCCCCGGTGTTCTGTTACAAACCGCACCTCCCAAAAATCAAAGAC
>NZ_JBQCWZ010000400.1:0-1252 GCF_051956895.1 Neisseria sp. P0021.S006 | reverse complement strand
GTTAAAAAACTGCTCGATGTCGGCGGCAATACCGGCCGCTGGGCGGAACAATGCGTCAACCACAATGCCGAAGTCGAAGTAACCATCATGGATCTGCCGCAACAAATCGGCTTGATGCGCGAAGCGACCAAAGGCAAAAACGGTGCGGACCGTATCCACGCCCATCCGGCCAACCTGCTTGATCCTGAAATTCCGTTCCCAACCGGTTTTGACGCGATCTGGATGAGCCAATTCCTAGACTGTTTCACCGAGGAACAAGCTACCAGCATTCTTCAACGCGCCGCTGCATCTATGAGCGAAAACACCAGCCTCTATATCATGGAGCCTTTCTGGGACAGACAACGCTACGAGACCGCCGCCTACTGTCTGACCATGACCAGCCTGTATTTCACTGCCATGGCCAACGGCAACAGCAAAATCTTCCACTCTGAAGACCTGATCCGTTGCGTTGAAAAAGCCGGATTGAAAGTAGCGGAAATTTCAGACGACATCGGCCGCGGCCACAGCATCTTGCGCTGCGTTAAGGCCGTCTGAACATCATCTTTTAAACCCTAAAAAGAAACCGACCCCGACAGCCATTTCAGCTATCGGGGTCGGTTTGTATTTAGGTATCAGCCTTAATGCATCAGCCGCGCAACATCCATACTGCGCACACTACCGCAATCTCCACCAACAAAGCGGCAAACAGTTGCCCCATTCCGGCCAATTTAGGCTGCTTGGCATCGATGGTTTTAAAGCCGTTAATCATCGGCGTAATCAAATCCTGTTTTTTCACAAAGCGATACAGCAAAACAGCCGCAATATGTACGCCCGCCAAAACAGCCAAGACATTAAAGAAATTGACATGGATTTTTCGCGCCAGCGTACCGGCGTGTTCGCTGACCAAATGATTCAAAAAGCCGGAATTGGTAAACGTATTTTCATCGGCGGCAAATAAGCCTGTAGCCGTCTGAAAAACCAAGGCAGCCAATAAAGCGATGACCATCAGCGCGCCCAAAGGATTGTGGCCGACCAATTCGTCTTCAGACATTTGGCCTTGCGTATAGCGGCGGATTTCGGAAAACGGGCGCACAAATCGGCTGAATTTTGCCGTATCGCTGCCCCAAATCCCCCAACACAAACGGAAAACCACCAAGGCCAGCATCAACAAGCCGCCACGCAAGTGCCATACCAGCATATCGCCACCTTGGGTTGCGCTGTACCACATAAAACCCATCAATAACACCAAGAGCCAATGGAACAGGCGCGTAGG
>NZ_JBQCWZ010000399.1:0-1261 GCF_051956895.1 Neisseria sp. P0021.S006 | reverse complement strand
ATATATTTAATTCAAAAAAAGCCATTTGAATCTTCAAATGGCTTTTTTATAAATCAAATTCGTTTTGCCAACTCTTCGGCTTTGCCTACATACAACGCAGGGGTCAGCTCAAGCAATTTGGCTTTGGCTTCTGCCGGAATTTCCAACGATTCGATAAAGAGTTTCAACACTTCAGGCGTAATGCCGTCTTTACCTCGAGTCAGGTCCTTCAGTTTCTCGTAAGGATTGGCCACGCCGTAACGACGCATTACGGTTTGAATCGGCTCGGCCAGCAACTCCCAAGTAGCGTCCAAATCGGCAGCAAGGGCGGCAGGATTCGGCTCAAGCTTGTTCAGACCGCGCAGATGGGCGATAAAGCCCAATACGGTATAGCCCACGCCTACGCCCATATTGCGCAATACGGTGCTGTCGGTCAGGTCGCGTTGCCAACGGGAAATCGGCAGTTTTTCAGACAAAAAGCCCAATACGGCATTGGCCATACCGAGGTTACCTTCGGAGTTTTCAAAGTCGATTGGATTGACTTTGTGCGGCATGGTAGAAGAACCGACTTCGCCTGCTTTGACTTTTTGTTTGAAGTAACCCAAAGAAATGTAGCCCCAAACATCGCGGTTGAGGTCGATCAGAATCGTGTTGACACGGCTGATGGCTTGGAAGAATTCCGCCATATAGTCGTGCGGCTCGATTTGAATGGTGTAGGGGTTGAAGGTCAGGCCGAGGCTAATTTCAACGAAGTTGCGGCAATGGGTTTCCCAATCTACATCGGGATAAGCGACCATATGGGCATTGTAGTTGCCGACTGCACCATTGATTTTGCCGAGGAACTCTTGCGCTTGCAGGTTTTTAAACTGACGTTGCAGGCGATACACGACATTGGCGATTTCTTTACCCAGTGTGCTTGGTGTAGCAGGCTGGCCATGCGTGCGGCTCATCATAGGGACGGCAGCCAACTCATGCGCCATACCGGTCAGTTTTTCGATGATTTCGGCCAGTTTCGGCAGCAAAACGGCCTCACGCGCTTCTTGCAGCATTAAAGCGTGGGACAGGTTGTTGATGTCTTCGCTGGTGCAGGCAAAGTGGATGAACTCGCTGGCGGCAGCCACTTCAGGCACGCCGGAGAAGCGTTCTTTAAGCCAATATTCGATGGCTTTGACGTCGTGATTGGTAGTCGCCTCAATGGCTTTGACGGCGGCGGCATCTTCAAGCGAGAAGTTTTCGATCACTTTGTCGATTTCGGCAAGCGTAAAATCGCTGAAAGCAGGAA
>NZ_JBQCWZ010000398.1:0-1263 GCF_051956895.1 Neisseria sp. P0021.S006 | reverse complement strand
GCCCAAGTGCAACGTTTACGCCACACAAACCAAAAACGCGCGGCCGCTTTTGCCTCTCCGGTTTGGCAACAAATGGGCATGCACCATGTCAACATTATCAGCGGCGAGTTTATCGGCATCCCAAAAGAGGAGGCTCAGCGGTTATGTGCGGATTTGTCGGCGTTTTATCAAGATAAAGATTGGCAATTCGAGCCGCTTTGCGAAAGTATGTGGCTGCTCAGTATGTCGAAGATTGAAGATTGGGGCGCGGAATGTGTTTTGGATGTGTGCGGGCAGCCGGAAATGGACGGTCAGGCACATGGCGAAGATGCGGTGTCTTGGTTGGCCATGCAGACGGAAATCCAAATGTTTCTCCACACGCATCCGATTAACCAAGCGCGTGAACAACAAGGCTTTCCGGAAATCAACGGTTTATGGCTGTGGAATGACGCGGACGGTACACAGTCTGCGGATATTGTCGCTTCAGACAGCGCATGGGCGCGTTTTTCAGATACGCCCAAAATCAATGCACCATACGATTTGAAGGCTTGGTTTGAGATGGTTCAAGAAACAGGCAGCACAGTTTCAGACGGCCTTATCTTTTTGGACGACTTGGTTTCCACCTTGCAGACAGGCGATGTTTGGGCATACAAAGATATTTTGGAAAGCTGGGAAACCCGTTGGTTTGCGCCTTTATGGGACGCACTCGCTTCAGGCCGTCTGAAAACCGTGTGCATTGCCACAGACGGCGAAAACGGCGGCACGCTGGAAATCGGCCGCCGTTCCAAATGGGCATTTTGGCGCAAAGCTAAACCGTTTAACGGATCGTGGTAAGCGGTTTTAAGCCTCCAACGCCTCCAATTTGGCAGAAATTTTATCCCACACATCCTGCAACGGAATCGCTCTCAACAGACGTGTCGGATCGTTAGTGTCGATACTGTCAGGATGCGGTAATTCGGCATAATCGCCGGCATAAATGACTTCGGCCTGCTCGGAATACGGACGCCATTTATCCACCCATGACGCGCCAAACAAAGCAATTTGCGGTTTATCCAAAGCAGCAGCGATGTGCATCGGTGCAGAATCGACACCGACAAACAGTTTGGCTCCCTCAATGGCCGCCGCCAATTCACGCAGGCTCAAGCATCCGGACAACACATATACTTTTCTGCCTTCCGGAATATTCAGACGGCCTATAATTTCCTGAAGCATGTATTGTTCGACAGTGTCGGGAGAAGCAGTCAACACGACATTCTGCCCGCTGTTGAGCAGAAGCTGTACGAT
>NZ_JBQCWZ010000397.1:0-1266 GCF_051956895.1 Neisseria sp. P0021.S006 | reverse complement strand
GTCATGGCGCGGTTGATGATGTAGAAAATGCCGGCTTCGGCATTGTGCAAAGTATTGTCGAGGTCAAACAGCCAAACGGGAGAATGATTCATATCGTGCCTTGATATGCAGATTTTGTTATGATATTTCGTATTTTACCCGTACTAAAGGAAAGAGAATGAAACTGAAATTGTCCGCCGTGGCCCTGTTGCTGGCTTCGGCAAACCTGTACGCCCAAACCGAAGTGCGTTTGGCCGTGCACAAATCCTTCAGCCTGCCACAATCCGTCATCGCACAATTTGAAAAAGCCAACGATGCCAAAGTGTCCGTCATCAAGGCAGGCAGTGGCAACGAAATGCTCAACAAGCTGATTTTGAGCAAGGCCAACCCGATTGCCGATGCGGTTTACGGTTTAGACAACGCCAACATCGGCAAAGCCAAAGCCGCCGGCATCCTCGCCGCCAACCAACCCAAATCCGCACCCGTAACCGCTTCCCTGCCCGATGCGCTGGCTGTCGATTACGCCTATGTCGCCATCAACTACGACAAAAAATGGTTTGAACAGAAAAAATTGCCCCTGCCGCAAACCCTGCAAGATTTGACCAAACCGGAATATAAAAACCTTCTGGTAACCCCGTCTCCCGCCACATCCTCGCCCGGCCTCTCCTTCCTCTTGGCCAACATCGGCGGCATGGGTGAAGAAGGTGCGTTCAAATGGTGGGCGCAAATGCGCCAAAACGGCGTGAAAGTTGCCAAAGGCTGGAGCGAAGCCTACTACACCGACTTCACCCAAAACGGCGGCGCCTATCCCCTCGTGGTCAGCTATGCCACCAGCCCGGCGGCCGAAGTCCACTACTCCAAAGGCAAATACAGCACCCCACCCACCGGCAACCTCTTCCTCAAAGGCGGCACATTCCGCCAAGTTGAAGGCGCGGCCGTTTTGAAAGGCGCAAAACAACCCGAACTGGCAGCCAAACTGGTGAGCTGGCTGCAAAGCGGCGACGTGCAAAAAGCCCTGCCTGCCGAAATGTGGGTCTATCCGGCTGCCAAAAACACGCCGCTGCCCAAAATATTCGAGTTCGCCCAAACCCCGAAACACAGCGATTCCCCCAACCGCGCCGACATCAACACCAAACAAAAACAATGGGTGAGCCGTTGGAGCAAAACCGTTTTACGTTAAGCTGAAAAGAATTTAGGAAAGATTAAAGGCCGTCTGAAAAAACAAATCATTAGTTTTTCAGACGGCCTTGTTTTACAATGACCTTTTAAACAACTTCACACGCACAC
>NZ_JBQCWZ010000396.1:0-1267 GCF_051956895.1 Neisseria sp. P0021.S006 | reverse complement strand
GAAGTTGGAATAGCTATGCTTGGCGTACTCTCTTGAACGCTTGGTTCTACGGTTTGAACAGGTGTTTCAACGACTGTCTGTGTATATTCAGACGGCCTTGCGATTGTTTCAACAGATTCAACGGGTCCAATGGTTTCAACCGCTTGAATAGCTTCTGCTTCCGCTTGTACAGGCGCTTCCGGCTCACCATCGAATTCTGTTTCTTCGACGGCAGATTCGCTGATTAAATAATCGCGGATACTGCGTTCAGGTTGGTTGCTGACGTGCGCATTGACTTGCGAATCAAAAATCGGCACTTGGATTTTATGTTCAAAAGCAGGCGGCTCGGGGATGTCAATCGGCGCAATCGAGGTTTGGAAAACGGGTGGTTCGGGAATATCGGTTTTAGCCATAGGGACAACCGGTACGGCAGGTGGCTCGACTACGGTTGCGTTTGGTGCGGCAGGTCGGGAGATATAAGGGGATTTTTTAACAGGCGCAGCCGGTTTCGGATGGGACGGTGTTGCCGGTGCGGCAGGTTGTGGTGCAACAGCTTCCGTAGCAGCTTGTTTGCGCGCCCATCTTTCGGCGGCCGCCTCAGTATGGCGGACTTGGCGGCGCAGGCTGGCAGGACGGCTGATTTGTCCCAAGTTGGCCAAAATTTCGTCATTTTCGATGGTGCGCGGAGAGTAGTCGCGCAATGGGGCAACGGCTGCGGCCAGTTTGTGGCGTGCGGCGGTACGGCGGGCAAGGTTGTCGTGAATATCTTCTGCTTGGATTTCAGATGGGAATGCCTGCATGGAAGTATAGGGGAGGATGGCTTCCTTTTCGGCAGTTCTTAAGGCCGTCTGAACGGTTTCGATATGCGGCGCATTGGCTTCTGCCACGCGGACATTGTTGGCACGCGCCAAGGCACGCTCGCGTGTGCGGCGCAAGATAGGGTCGTTGTAGTCGATGATTTCCATACCTGTCATCGGTAGGGATGAAGCGCGCAATAATGGGGTTTCAACTTCGTCTTTGTAAATCGGCGCATTTTTTTCGGCTAAATGCTCGTTCCATTCCTCAACCGCAGCTTCATGCAGGGAACGGGTGGCTTCTTCTAATGTGATTTCTTCAAAATTGCTGTTTTGCACCAAAGATGGGCTGTATTCGGGCGTTTCCATTTGTGCAAACGGCGTGATTTTAGGAATACGTTCCGGTTTGGCAGATTTGCGGGTTTTAGGCGCAACTTTGATTTCTTCTTCGGTAGCTGCGATGTATTCCGGCTCTTCGGCAACTGGCTCTGTTG
>NZ_JBQCWZ010000395.1:0-1270 GCF_051956895.1 Neisseria sp. P0021.S006 | reverse complement strand
AGCTGAAGAAGTCGGTTCGGGTCAGCATGTTTTAGCTGTTGCCGCCAAAAAAGACGATGTCGAGCCACGCATTGAAATGTTTGAAAATGCCGGTCTGCCTTTGTCTGCTTTGGACTTGGACTTGCTGGCGCAACGCAATGCCTTTGTCTATTGGATGAATACGCATGCTCCCGAAATGGCAGAGGAAAAAGTTGCCGTGTTCGGTATTCATGCGACTCAAATGTATGCCCTGATTCTGCAAAACGGCCGTATCCTCTACAAACAAGAAACACCGGTCAGTACAGAGCAGCTCAATCAGCTGATTCAGCGTACTTATCAGGTAACGGAAGAAAAAGCCGCTCAAATGATGGCTTCCCAAAACAAGCCTTCCGACTACCAGTCTCAGATTGCCGACCGTTTTAATGTGCAGGTTGCACAAGAAGTTCAGCGTGTCCTGCAATTTTACTATACCACGCAGGCCACTGATTCTTTTCACAATATCAAACACATCCTGCTGACCGGCTTTACCGCGCAGCAGGCAGGTTTGGCAGAAAGCATTTTCTCGCAAACCAATACGCCAACAGAATATCTGCATCCGATTTCATATGTGGAACGCAGTGCAAAAGTAGAATTGCCGCAGTTTCAAATTGATGCGCCGTCACTGACTTTGGCGTTCGGATTGGCATTAAGGGGACTTTGAGAACATGATCGAATTAACCAGAATCAACCTTCTCCCATATCGGGAAGAGATTAAACAGCGCAAGCAGCAGCAATTCAAAATATTGATGCTTGGCGCTTTTGCAGTAGGTTTGGGCTTGGCGGCCGCTACCTATCTTGGTATTGACAGCGCCATCAGCAATCAAGAAGGCCGCAACAACTTCCTGCAAACCGAAATCGACAGACTTGATAGAGAATTGGGCGAAATCGATAAACTTCAGCAAGAAAAAGAAGCCTTCTTGGCCAAAAAACTGAAAGTTGAAGAGTTACAGGAAAAACGCTATCAAGCGGCCTATATCCTTGATTCTTTGAATACACTTACGCCCGATAATACTTATTTGACCGCGTTGGAAGCCGAAAGTCCGACCAGCTATAAAATCAGCGGTCATGCCATCAGCGACAATAAAATTGCCGTTATGATGCGCTCCTTGCCAAGTACAGGTATTTTCTTGCAGCCTGAATTGTTGAGCATTAAAAAAGTAGATAACTACCAAGAATTTACTTTGAAATCTTCAATCAACCAAGTGAATACGCCGGCTCCTGCACCAACTGCCCAAAGTAGCGGTGAAATGGC
>NZ_JBQCWZ010000394.1:0-1275 GCF_051956895.1 Neisseria sp. P0021.S006 | reverse complement strand
ACGTCAAAACCACCCAAAAACTGCTGCAAGGCATGGGCGCACGCGTTTTGACCGACAACATCTCCGAATTTGAAATCAACGGCGGCACTGTCAACAACACCTGCGCACCTTACGAGCTGGTAAAAACCATGCGCGCATCCATCTTGGTTTTGGGCCCGACCCTTGCCCGCTTCGGTGAAGCCCAAGTCAGCCTGCCCGGCGGTTGTGCCATCGGTTCGCGTCCGGTTGACCAACACCTCAAAGGCCTCGAAACCATGGGTGCGGAAATCACCATCGAACACGGTTACGTCAAAGCCAAAGGCCGTCTGAAAGGCACGCGCGTTACCATGGATGTCGTGACCGTAGGCGGTACCGAAAACCTGCTGATGGCGGCCACACTTGCTGAAGGCACCACCATCCTCGAAAACTGCGCCATCGAGCCCGAAGTTATTGATTTGGCCGAATGCCTCGTCAAAATGGGCGCAAAAATCAGTGGCATCGGTACAGCAACCATGACCATCGAAGGCGTAAAAGAGTTGCACGGCTGCGAACACAGCGTCGTTCCCGACCGTATCGAAGCCGGTACCTTCCTCTGCGCCGTCGCCATGACCGGCGGCAAAGTCGTCCTGCGCAATGCCGCCCCCAAAACCATGGAAGTTGTGTTAAACAAACTGACCGAAGCTGGCGCCATCATCGAAGCCGGCGACAACTGGATTTCCATCGACATGCAACAACGCCCCAAAGCCGTGGACATCCGTACCGTCGTCCACCCTGGCTTCCCAACCGACATGCAGGCGCAGTTTATGGCCATGAACGCCATTGCCGAAGGCAGCAGCCGCGTGGTGGAAACCATTTTTGAAAACCGCTTCATGCACGTTCCCGAACTCAACCGCATGGGCGCAGACATCACCACCGAAGGCAACACCGCCTACATCAAAGGCGTAGAAAAACTCTCCGGCGCCGTCGTGATGGCAACCGACCTGCGCGCCTCTGCCAGCCTCGTCATGGCAGGTTTGGTCGCAGATGGCGAAACCATTGTCGAACGCATCTACCACCTTGACCGTGGCTATGAATACATCGAGAAAAAACTCGGCGGCGTAGGCGCAAAAATCGAACGCGTACGCGGTTAATCCCATACACAGCCGATAAATAAAAGGCCGTCTGAAACACCGGCAATCGGGTTTCAGACGGCCTTTGCGTATTGTTTTGCGGTATAATTCCCGACATCTTTATCCATTGTTTTTAAAAGCACAAACCATGACACGAAAAATCCTTGTCACTTCCGCGCTACCGTAT
>NZ_JBQCWZ010000393.1:0-1279 GCF_051956895.1 Neisseria sp. P0021.S006 | reverse complement strand
CGGTGGTTTCGGGGTTGAGGCCGAGAAGGGTTTGGGCCAGGTCGGCATCATCGGAGTTGCTGACAAAGTGGACGCGTATGTTTTGCCAATAAGGCTGCAGCGCCTGTGTGGCCATGCGTGGCCCTAAATCGGAGCCGCCGATACCGATGTGAACCAAGTCGGTAATCGCTTTACCGGTAATGCCTGCGTGCGTGCCGTCTAAAAGTTGGCGTGCGAACTCGAATGCGCGGTTGAGTTCGTGATGAACATTTGGCACGATGTTTTCGCCGTCAACGTAAACAGGTTTGGCATTGGCAGGCAGGCGCAGGGCGGTGTGGAGGACGGCGCGGTGTTCGCTGGTGTTGATTTTTTCACCGCTGTTCATGGCCTGCATATATTGTGGCAAATCGGCTGCTTCGGCGAGTTGGCACAATAAGTCAAGGGTGTTTTCATCTAGGCGGTTTTTACTGTAATCAAATAACAAACCGTGCAGAATTTCGTGCATATTGTTGAAACGTTCGGCATCTGCCGCGAAGCGTTCGCGCAGGGTAACGTGTTGAGTACCGGCATGATGGGTTTCCAAGGCCTGCCATGCGTCTGAGTATGCGGACATTTCGTTTCCTTAGTATGTAACGGTAAACAAGCAGGGTATCTATTTTCTGCTTTTTGTAGTTGTTTGTAGTTTAACAAATTTGGACAACTTTTGGGAGGTGGGAGGGTCGGTTTTGTTTAAGAAATGTATGCGAAATGCAATGAAAACGGTTGATTATCATCAAGTTTCTGTAAAAAAGGGGGTATGACACCGATGTCTGCTGTGTTATCCTATGTAACATTATTGAAATCTTGTCGGGACAGGTCCGTAAGATGGCTACAATTTATGATGTCGCTGCTTATGCCGGGGTATCTCCCAAGACGGTCAGCCGGGTGATTAACGGCGATGCGTCGGTCAGTGATAAAACCCGTTCTAAAGTAGAAACAGCGATTGCTGCTTTGGGCTATATTCCGTCTTCTGCGGCGAGGATTATGCGGTCACACCGTTCTGGCTTGATCGGTCTGATTACCGGCGCCATTTCGCGGACAGGCGAGAATACGGGCGGACACGGCATACCGGATATGTTCTTGATTAAGGGCATTCAGCAGCGGATTCGCGCACAAGGCAAGATTTTGATGATTGCCGACATCGACAACAAGCCGGGTCAGCCCGGTCAGATGGAGCCACTGATCCGTACCTTTATGGAGCATCGTGCCGAGGGGATTTTATATGTGGCAGGTTTCCATCAGGAAGTATTGCTGCCGGAAG
>NZ_JBQCWZ010000392.1:0-1282 GCF_051956895.1 Neisseria sp. P0021.S006 | reverse complement strand
CGCATACAGGCAATTATGCGCGCGACCAAATCCTTTATCGCGGCGCACCCTAAAGACATCGCCGTTGAAGCATTGCAGCCGCCGACATCATCCAAATCATTGAAAAACAGCAAATTGAAATAGCACAACGCATTTTCCGCCGCCAATTCAACAGCGGAAAAAATGACGGCGATTGGATAAATCCGCCAAGTAAAAAGGTCGTCTGAAACCCAAAATTTAGGTTTCAGACGACCTTTTGCCGTCATGGCAGCTTTGTTTCTTATCAAATCTGATCGGAAGCAGTTGCCAGTTGCGATACGGCAAGAATATAGTGGATTAAATTTAAATCAGGACAAGGCGACGAAGCCGCAGACAGTACAGATAGTACGGAACCGATTCACTTGGTGCTTGAACACCTTACCAGGAACTATGGAAGTTTTAAAAAAGATTGGCACCACAGGCAACTCAGCCACAGGCAAACTTTTTCCAGATTTACCTCGCACAAATAAGGGATGGACTGAAAAAACACAAGTGCAATTCAAGCTTGAAGGCCAAGGAAAACCACATGTGAATAAAGGAAAAGGGGTAGTCAATACAGGGCTGGGGAAATCTGGCGGTAAAGAAACTTTTGAGAAACAGATTATTTATTTTGAAAAAATTGGAGACGTAAAATGAGTTATTTGATTTTGGATGATGATATGTATTTAATCTATGATTTTAAAAAAGTCATGAAAAGAGAAAAAGAATTTATTGAAAAGACAAGATTATTATCATTAAATGACGAAAGTATCTTTGGCATCAAAAAAGACAAAGGCTTATTTGCATCAGAGGAATGGTGGAGTAATATTGATTCCGGACAGATTATCACCAGAAGCGTTTCCGGAGTGATATCGTCAATATATGAAGCGGGAATGGAACGAAGAAATATACCGAATAGTTTTAGTTTTATAGATGGTGAAGGCATCGTAAGGAATGAAAGTATGTATATGATGAATAAATCCGACAGACATTTATTTTGTGAAGGGAAAAAAATTGCTATTTTTTACGCGTATGACGAATTAAAAATATCAAAACAAAGAAAAGGAGACGTAATTGATTTGGAAAACAACTATGTTGAGCAAGTCATTGAAATGGCAATTTCAAAATAATCAGATGACGCCGGAGAGAATTGTTCTCTTTGAGCTAAGGCGAGGCAAAGCCGTACTGGTTTTTGTTAATCCACTATAAAATGAAGTTTTGCCCCATCGGTACAACATCAATATTTTTCAACAAAGGAAACCCCATGTCGTCTGAAAACACCCTC
>NZ_JBQCWZ010000391.1:0-1286 GCF_051956895.1 Neisseria sp. P0021.S006 | reverse complement strand
GCTGCGTATGAGCGGCATCGCGGTGGGTTTGATTGTCGGTTATATTGTTGCGCTGTTTTTGGGCAAAGTAGATTTTTCTGCCCTGCAAAACTTGCCGCTGATTACCCTGCCTGTTCCGTTTAAATATGGTTTCGCATTTGATTGGCACGCGTTTATCGTTGCCGGTGCGATTTTCTTGTTGAGCGTATTTGAAGCAGTGGGCGACTTGACGGCGACTGCAATGGTCTCCGAGCAGCCGATTGAGGGTGAGGAATACACCAAACGCCTGCGCGGCGGCGTATTGGCAGATGGTTTGGTGTCTGTGATTGCGACTGCGTTGGGCTCTTTGCCTTTGACCACTTTTGCGCAAAATAACGGCGTGATTCAAATGACAGGCGTGGCTTCGCGTCATGTGGGCAAATATATTGCGGCGATTTTGGTATTGTTGGGCTTGTTCCCTGTCATCGGCCGCGCGTTTACCACGATTCCGAGTCCGGTTTTGGGTGGTGCGATGGTGTTGATGTTTGGTCTGATTGCGATTGCCGGTGTGCGGATTTTGGTTAGCCACGGTATTCGCCGTCGTGAAGCGGTCATCGCGGCTACTTCTGTCGGTTTGGGTTTGGGCGTGGCGTTTGAGCCGGAAGTGTTCAAAAACCTGCCGGTATTGTTCCAAAACTCAATTTCCGCAGGCGGTATTATGGCGGTATTGTTGAACTTGGTTTTGCCGGAAGATAAAACCGATAAAGCGGTTAAGGTTGAAACCGACAGTTTGGATCACTAAGCAAGCTTTATTCAAAGGCCGTCTGAAGTTTCAGACGGCCTTTGGTTTTTCGGCTATAATATTGTTTTTATTTGTTATCCGAGTGGTTCGGATAGCTCTACCCGGAAAGGTTTTATATGACGGTTTATTCACTTTTTATCACTTGTCCTCGCGGTTTGGAAGTGCCTTTGACGCAGGAACTCGAAAATATGGTATGTCAGGATATCCGCGCTGTTGACGGCGGTGTGGCATGTAAAGGCACGATGGAGCAGGTGTATCGCATCAACCTGTATTCGCGCGTTGCCAGCCGTGTTTTGCTGCGCTTGACCAAAGGTGGTTATCGCAATGAACACGATATCTACAAATTGGCACGAAATCTCCATTGGACAGGTTGGTTTAAGCTGGAGCAGACCTTTAAAGTCAAAGTCGAAGGCAAGCGCGCTAATGTGAAAAGCTTGGATTTTGTCGGTTTGAAAATCAAAGATGCCGTCTGCGATGCCTTCCGCGATATTTATGATGCGCGTCCGAGCGTGGGTAAAATCAACCC
>NZ_JBQCWZ010000390.1:0-1288 GCF_051956895.1 Neisseria sp. P0021.S006 | reverse complement strand
CATGGTGTACTCAACCACGACGTACACGTTACCTGGATAAATGCCGGAAGCCAACGCTAAACCAACGGCGGCGGCAAACAGAATGACAATCCAAACGACGGTTTTCATGCTTGCTCTCCTTTAATTTTGGCAGCAGGCTTGGTTTGGTTTTGTGGTTTGGCAGCTTCGGCGGCCGGTTCTTTTTTGTTTTCAGACGGCAAAGCAGGTGCTTCCAGAGATTGAGGGGCAGAAGCGGCAGCCGGTGCGGCAGTCGTGGCTTGTTCGGTAGCTGCAGCCGGAGCGGAAGCGGTTTTCTCGGCAGCTTGGGTTTGCGTAGCTTCTTCGGTCGTCATTTGTGTACGCGAACCTTCTTGATAAGCACGAACGGCGCTCAAGCTGGCTTTCAGGCTGTCGTCTGAAATCATGCGGACATCAAGGGCTTTGAGTTCGGCCAACTCTTTCAACCATGACTGGGTAGCAGGGGATTTGCTGTCGAAGTATTGCTTCACGGTTGCTTCAACGTTGTTCAAATCGCTTTGGTACACTTCGCCATTGTGTTGCAACAGGGCAATGCGCGCATCCAAAAGGCGTAGGCGCAGGTTTTCACGGATGAAGTAGGTTTGTTCGGGCGAAATCAACATGGCGTCGTTGCTGTCCAGATGACGGACTTCAACCAAGCCTTTGAGGGCATTGAGGGATTTCTCCCATGTGTTTTCCCACCAGGTTCCTGAATTGGTGGCTTCGACAGGCGCGGCACCTGGTTTCAATACGCCGTCCAAGACTAAAGGCAGGCCGGAAATACCGGTTTCCAAACGGTCGATACGCAAGGCTGTAGCGGAAATATCGACATAAGGACGGTTTTTCAGTGCGGCCAAATCATTGCTGATGGCTTGTTTGACGGGGATAAGTTCAGGCTGTTCAAAACGGCTTAAGCGACTGTCGATGTGTTCCAATACGCTGACCGCGCCTTGTAGGTTGCCTGACAGCATCAATTGTTGCGAAGCAGTGTTCAGCATGGATTCGGCTTCGTCAACCAGCCAGTTGATACGGCCTTTGAGTAACTCTTGATAAGCTTTCTGCGTTTGCAGGATTTGATCACTATTGTTTTTTTGACCGTTGTTCAGGCGGTCTAACTCGGTCTGAATAGCGGTTTGGCGGTTGAGGTTGTCTTTTAAAAGGCTGGAGTTTTCAGATTCGCCTAACGCAGCTTTGTCGATTTTTTGGTTGAATTCGAGCTCTTGGTTTTTTAAAACATTTTGACCCTGTACAAACAGGAATCCGCTCGCGCCTAGGCCAAGCAGTGCCAAGA
>NZ_JBQCWZ010000389.1:0-1293 GCF_051956895.1 Neisseria sp. P0021.S006 | reverse complement strand
GTCATAATACGGAGCTTTGCAATCAATAAAGATTTGTGAGGTAGTTTCAAAGCCCGCGTTGTCGGCAAACAGCCCGGCGTTGATGTAATAATCGTTGCCAACCTGCACAAACAGGTGTGTGCCGCAGTGTTTGCAAAAACAGCGTTGCGCCCATTCGGACGACTGATAATGCGCGATGTGCTCGCTGCCTGTGATTTCGGGCGACCGGGCGGCCAAAGTAAAAGACGCGCCGCTGCCCCATGTGCGGCATTTCCCGCAATGGCAGGCGTGGAGTTCGCGGTTTTCGGCGGTTTCCAGTGATACTGCGCCGCACAGGCATTGAGCTTTCATCGGTTTCTCTCGGTTTGAAACGGTTAAAAATTTGGGGTTCAGGCTACCTGAAAACTTTCAGACGGCCTCCCTGCCCTATTTCCACAAATTCAGCGGTGAAATCATCCACACACCCAAAACCACGATGTAGGCGAAGCCGATCGGAATCAGCACTTTCCAGCCCAAACGCATGATTTGGTCGTAACGGTAGCGTGGGAAAGTTGCACGGATCCACAGATACCAGTACAGAACCGCCGCCATTTTCACAAACATCCAGAATGCGGAAGGCGTACCGATAAAGCCCCAGCTTTGCGGGAACGGAGACAACCAGCCGCCGAGGAACATCAGCGATGTCAGAGCGGCAATCAGAATCATGAAAATGTATTCGGCAAGGAAGAACAGCGCGAATGCGAAGCCGGAATATTCAACGTGGTGACCGGCAACGATTTCGGACTCACCCTCTGCCACGTCAAACGGCGCGCGGTTGGTTTCTGCAACGGCGGAAATCAGATAGACGATGAAGATTGGGAAGAGCGGCAGCCAGTTCCAAGAGAATACCGAGCCGCCGGCAATACCTTTGGCTTGTGCGGCAACGATGTCGGAGAAGTTCATACTGCCCGATACCATCACGACACACACCAGTGCGGCACTCATGGCAATCTCGTAGGAAATGCTTTGCGCGGAAGCACGCATTGCACCCAAGAACGAATATTTTGAGTTAGAAGCCCAGCCCGCGATGATCACGCCGTAAACCGACAGCGAGGTAATCATCAGGATGTACAAAAGGCCGATATTGATGTTGGTCAGTACCCATTCTTCGTTGAACGGAATCACTGCCCACGCCGCAAAAGACGGTGCAAGCGACATAATCGGGCCGATGTAGAACAGGGCTTTGTTTGACAGCTTCGGACGAGTTACCTCTTTAAACAAGAGTTTGAACACGTCGGCAAACGGCTGAATCAGACCCCACGGACCGGTTACGTT
>NZ_JBQCWZ010000388.1:0-1306 GCF_051956895.1 Neisseria sp. P0021.S006 | reverse complement strand
GTTTTATCATCATGCTTTTTTCTTCAACGCCGCATTCAAAATGCAGCCGAGTATAAAGCAGGCTAAAGAGGGAACAACCCATCCTAAACCGATATTGTAAAACGGCAATGCGCGCTCGATAGCGGCAGCGGTGTCGGCATCAAATCCAAACGCGGCATTATAGGCATCGAGCAAACCGACCACAAGGGCCGCCATCATGGTGCAGAAATAGACAATACGGCCGCCGCCAAACAATTTATCTGTCAAAGCCAGCAGAATGATGACGATGGTCAGCGGATACAACAGCATCAACATAGGGATGGAAAACTGCAAAATCGCTGACAGGCCTTTGTTGGCCAACAGAATAGACACCACCGTATTCAGTATTACAAAGGTTTTATAAGAAATACCCGGGCAAAGACGGTTGAAATATTCGGCACATGAAGTAATCAAGCCAACCGCCGTACTCAGACAGGCAAGCAGCACCATAACGCCAAGCAGCACAATACCGGCCGTACCGAAATAGTGTTGTGCAGTTTTAGACAAAACCGACGCGCCATTTTCCTGCAAGCCGATACCGGCCACACCTGTCGCGCCCATATAGCCAATAAACAGGTAAACTACTGCCAAACAAGAAGCCGCCAACACACCGGAAATCGTCGTTGTCTTCAGCAAGTCCGCGCGGTTGTCCACGCCCATGGCGCGAACGGCATCAATGACTATAATGGCAAACACCAGCGAAGCCAGCGCGTCCATGGTGCCATAGCCTTCCAAAATGCCTTTAACCAACGGATGAGTGACAAAATCGCCTTGCGCCGCCTGCGGCACGCCCATCGGGTTAATGGCGGCATAGCCGACCAATATCGCAATTGACAGCAACAAAACAGGCGTGAGAATTTTACCGATACGGTCAACCAGCTTCCCCGGAGAAATCGACAGCCAATAAGTAATGCCGAAAAACACCAGGCTGAATACTGCCAATGCGATGCTTTTCCAAGATTCATCAATGAAAGGGGAAATCGCGGTTTCAAAAGATACTGTCGCCGTACGCGGCATGGCAAACAGAGGGCCGATTGCCAGATAAAGCGCGGTAGCAAAAGTCACGCCGTACCAAGGCGCAACACGGGAGGCCAATGCTTCCACATCGCGCGAGCCGGAATAGCCGACGGCAATCACGCCCAACAATGGCAAACCTGCGCCCGTCAGCAAAAAGCCGAACATGGCCGAAAGCCAGTTATCACCGGCCTGCTGTCCCAAAAAAGCAGGAAAAATCAGGTTCCCTGCCCCAAAAAACAGGGCAAACAGCATTAAGCCCACCGCCCATAAA
>NZ_JBQCWZ010000387.1:0-1312 GCF_051956895.1 Neisseria sp. P0021.S006 | reverse complement strand
GTCCGGTCGGTTTGGATTCGCTTGATGCGCTGCAAATCAGCGTTGCCTTGCAACAGTATTTCCAAGTGCGCCTGCAGGGCGACCGTATGGTGCGCAAACATATGATGTGCGTACGCGATTTGGCGGCGTTTATCCGTGCGGAGCATGGCGCGTGAGTTGGGTTTGCGGTACGGCGGCCACTTCTGCCTTGAATCCGCAAACGGATTTCAGATGGCCTGATGCGGTGTCTTATACGTTTTTAAACCAGCCGCAGCAGGCTGCTTATTTTCGTGCATTCGCCGGCGACAGTTTGGGGCGGAAGGAATTTGCGGATATTGCCGAACAACATTTGCGCCGAGCCGCCGAAAATGCAGGCTGGCCGTCTGAAAGCTGGCATGATGCGCCGGTGTTTATCGGTTCCAGTTCCTATTCCATCTCCGAATATGAAAACCGTCATTTTGCAGGCAATAGGGTGGTATAGGAACATAATCTGCTTTATCTCGCCGAAGATTTGCGCCGGCGCAGCGGCAATCGGCAGATTTTCAGTTTCGCTACTGCCTGCACTTCATCCGCCCATGCGCTGATTCAGGCGGATAACTGCTTGCGCGGCGGGGCGGAGCGTGCCTTTGTGCTTGGCATTGAAAACCTCAACCGGCTGACTTTGCTGCATTTTCACAGCTTGGGTTTGCTGGCCGAACACTATCAGCCTTTTGGCGGAAACGGTTTGATTTTAGGCGAAGGTGTTGCCGCGCTTGCCTTATCTTCTGCTGCTCCCGAATCTTCTTCAGGCCGTCTGAAACTTATCGGACACGCCGCCAATACAGGCAATGACCTGATTCAAAGCGATGGCCAAGCGCAAGAGCAGGTGATGCGTCGAGCTTTGGATGTTGCAGGCATCGCTCCTGAAAGCATTGCAGCCGTTAAAACACACGGCATCGGCACGGCTGACAGCGATGCCGCCGAATTGGCCGCACTGGAAAATATATTCGGTACACTGCCGCCTTTGATGGCGTTCAAACCGCAAATTGGACACACGCTTGGCGCCACGGCAGCCCTTGAAACAGCCCTGCTTTTATCCGCTTTAAAACAAGGCGGAAGCAACGATTATCAGGGGCGGAAAATTTGTTTTTCCGAATGTGCAGCTTCACAAAAAGGCGGCTTTTTCTGTTTGGCCAATCAGTTTGGTTTTGGCGGCAGCAACACATCTTTGGTATGGCAATGGCAACCGTAAATCCTAATATCCATATTACCGCCGCTGTGCGTTTTGATACTGACGCTGGCACCGGCGGTAAAATCCTCAAACAAACCTTAAAGCAGCAAAGCGGTATAGATA
>NZ_JBQCWZ010000386.1:0-1313 GCF_051956895.1 Neisseria sp. P0021.S006 | reverse complement strand
ACCGATGAGCCTGCTTATGGAACAAGCCGGCGGCGCATCAAACAACGCCATCGAAGCCATGCTCGACATCCAACCTACCGGCCTGCACCAACGTGTTGCCGTATTCATGGGCAGCCGCGAAGAAGTGGAATACGTTTATAATCTGCATCAAAAATAATCAAATGTATTGATTTCAAACCAAAAAAGGCCGTCTGAAATATGATTTTCAGACGGCCTTTTGTTAAAAAATAAAAGAAACGAAAGATTAAAAGGACAGACTCAAATCTGTCCTTTACTGTTTTCCGTCTAATCTTTATTGGATTACGCCGAACGAGCCAGCTCTTCCGCCGCTTTTTGCACCCTATCCGGTGTCAGCTTGTTCAAACAATCCGTATGCCCCAACGGACATTCGCGTTTGAAACAAGGCGAGCAATCCAAATTCAAACTGACGATTTTTGCCTTTTGGCTGAGAGGCGGCGTATGGTCAGGGCTGGATGAACCGTAAACCGCAACCAATTTCCGATCAAGCGCGGCCGCAAGGTGCATCAGACCGCTGTCGTTGCACACAACCGTATCGGCGCAAGACAACAGATCAATCGCCTCCGAAAGATTGGTTTTGCCGCAAAGATTGGTACACAGGCCGTCTGAAAGTCGGTTGATTTCATCTGCAATATCAAAATCTTTTTGCGAACCGAACAGCCAAACCTGCCAGCCCTTGGCCAAATATCGGCGGCCGAGTTCGGCAAAATGACGCGCAGGCCAACGCTTGGCCGGGCCATATTCCGCACCGGGACAAAATGCCAAAATCGGTTTATCCGTCGCCAAACCATGTTTTGCCAAAGCAGCTTGACGGCTTTCGGGATCAATCTTAAAACACGGATTATCGGAATGCCCGTTAAAATCCGCTTGGGTCGGATACGCCAGCGCAGTATAGCGGTCGACCATCAGAGGCAACGCGGCCTTATCCAACTTGCGGATATCGTTCAGCAAAAAATAGCGTGATTCGCCGACGTAGCCCGTACGCTGCTTGATGCCCGTAGCCAAGGCAATAATGGCGGATTTGAGTGAACCGGGCAAAACAATCACTTGATCATAGCCTTCTTTTCCCAATTCACGTCCGATACGCCAGCGTTTTTTCAATTCCAACGCGCCATGTCCAAACGGATTTTCCATCACACGGTTGATCTCAGGCATACGCTCAAATACGGCCATCGACCATTTGGGCGCAAAGGCATCAATGGTACAGCCGGGATGCAGCTCATGCAAACGGTGATAAAGCGGTTGGGTCATGACGCAGTCACCAATCCAGCTTGGGGTAATAATCAGGATTTTTT
>NZ_JBQCWZ010000385.1:0-1313 GCF_051956895.1 Neisseria sp. P0021.S006 | reverse complement strand
CTTGTGAAGTCGGCAGGTTGCGGATGACGTCAACCAAGATTTCGTCGGGCGCTTCAAAACCGAACGGAGCAGGATTACCGATATTGAGCTTGAGGATTTTGTTGCCTTCTTCTTCCAGTTGCAGGGCTTTTTTGTGAACCGGGCCGCGGATGTCGTAGCAAACGTGGTCCAGTTTGGATGATTTGGGAAATTTCTCCATGATGTGTGTTCCGTAAAATTGTTAACAATGGGATAAATGTACTCTTTTTGCGGGTAAATTAAAAGGGCTTCAGACGGCCAAGGCTTACTTATTGCGCGCTTCGGCACGGCGAACCGTCACGCTTTTGCCGCCTATGCCCCAGTTGTCCATATCGATTTCGTCGATGACGACGACGGTTGTCTCAGGGTTTTTGTTGAGAACGCGTGAGAGTAATTCGGTGACGCCGCGGATCAATTCGGCTTTTTGCTCCGCGCTCGGGGCTTCGCTGCCGCCGGTTACTTTAATGTTGACGTAGGGCATGGTTTCCTCCTTTGAAAATAACGTTTATATGTTATCTTATTTTTATCAGGCCGTCTGAAATTTAATTGCAGGATTTTTCATTGCCCATGTCTGCTTTTACAAAGAATTAAGTTTTTTGGAATGGATTGTTTTTACAATGCGGTTTTATTTTGGATGGATATCGTTATGAACCGTTTTCTTCAGACTTTGATTGTGGCCGCTCCGATGGTGATTGCCGCGCCTTATGTGGCGGCGGAAACGCATCCGGCGCAAAAGCAGATGCAGCAGAATATTGATGCTGTGTTGAAAATCGCACGCAATACGTCTTTGACAGAGGCGCAACGCGTGAAACAGGTTGAGCAGTATGCCAACCGTTATTTGGATTATGAGCGTATTTCGGCTTTAGCGGTCGGTGCGCCATGGCGTGAATTTTCTGCCAAACAGAAAACCGATTTTATCCGTGCATTCAAAGATATGGTCATTGCGATGTACTCGCATTCCGCGTTAATTGGTGCGGCGGATGCAAATGTGCGCCTGTTGCCGAAGATGACGGCAAACGGCAATAAGTTTGACGTTTTCTCGGAAATTCAAACCAAAAAAGGTACGAAGTATGAAGTGGCTTACCAGCTTTACCAAAGTGGCGGTGTGTATAAGATTTACAACATCCGCGTGGACGGTACCAGCTTGGTAACGGTATACCGCAATCAATTTGGCGAGCTGATTAAGAGCAAAGGCATTGACGGTACGATTGCCACTGTCGAAGCCAAGGGCTTGAAGAAACAATAAGGCAGATTGATAAAAGGCCGTCTGAAACTTGTTTCAGACGGCCTTTTTG
>NZ_JBQCWZ010000384.1:0-1314 GCF_051956895.1 Neisseria sp. P0021.S006 | reverse complement strand
GATCGAAGTCGGTTTGGTTTTTGTGCAGATGATAGGCAATGACGAGTAGCTTTCTCATCAGGGCGCAGATAATAACCATCTTGGGCTTTTTGGCTTTTTGCAGTCTTTTGGTGAAGTCGGGAAAGTAATTTTGACGCATGGCTACCATGGCGGCCATGAAGAGGGCGCCGCGTAGTTTTCTGTTGCCATACCTTGTCAGCTTTTCTTTGCCGTTGACGCTTGTCCCTGATTTTTTCTGTTGCGGGCTCATGCCAGCGAATGCTGTAAAGTGGTTGGCGTTTTTGAAATGTGCGGTAAGGAGATGAACGGTTAGGTATATAGCCGTTGTTTGGCCGACTGATGGGATGGTTTGTAGGCGTTTGGCGGTTTCTTGAATGGCTTTGTCTGCTTTGGCCGTTTGTTTGATTTGGCCGTCCACGTCTTGCAGATGCTGGTTGAGTTCGTCTATCTGCTTTTGGTGGATTTGTTGTACAAAGCTGTCTTTTGCTGCTTTCAGCCTGTTTTTTTGTGCTGTCAGCTGTTCTTTCAGTTGGTTTTGCAGGCTCAACAGGCGTTTGAGGCTTTGGATGTTTTCAGACGGCCTTTCCAACTGCGCAACAGAGTGCCAATCTTTTGTGGACGTAGCCGGTACAATAAAACGCGCCACACCGGCGGCTTGCGCTTCGGCAAGCACAGTAGGCAGCGTGCTGGCAAGTTTGGGGTCGGCAAGATGGCAGTGGGTGTCGGTGAAAGTCATATTTAATGGTGGTTTACAGCAGATTTAATTGTCGCAATTCTTGTTGCACCTTATCTGCATTCCAGTCATGAGATACGGCGAGGGTCATCAGCGCAGTGGCGGTTTCGAGATTGCATTTGCCGCCGTTGATGATACCTGCCTGACGCAAAGCATCGCCTTGGGCATAGACGGCAGCGGCGCAACCTTGCGGCACTTGGCTGATGTTGAGCAGCAACTTGCCTTGTTGCGTAAAGGCTTGGACGGCTCGGACAAACGCATCGTTGCTCGGCGCATTGCCGTGGCCGTAGCTTTGCAGAATCAGGGCTTGGGCGGAAAGGTGGGGCAGGCCGTCTGAAAGTTCTTGCGTGGCATAACCGGGAATCAGCGTGCGGACGGAAACTTTGGCTTCAGGATTTGGAAGACGCGGTTTGAGGCCGTCTGAATGTTCAGCCGGGGCGGTACGGATATTGTGCCAACCTTTGTTTTCCTCCCATTCGGCGAGCGTGCCAAAATGCAGGTTGTCAAAACCTGCGGCGGTCTCGGTGCTGACCTTGCTGCTGCCGACGGATGGGAAGAGCTTGCCGTCAAAGGCAATCACC
>NZ_JBQCWZ010000383.1:0-1316 GCF_051956895.1 Neisseria sp. P0021.S006 | reverse complement strand
GTAATTTAGTTTTATGATTATATTTGATAAGATTTCTGCTTTCTACAAAAACAAATAAGAACCGTTTGTAAATACAAAAAATACAACAGTTCAGAAAACTATTATTGCAGTTACCATAGTCAAATAAATTTGCCGTCCTTTCAGACGGCCTTTACTTCCTTTCAGAGAACACCTCATGCAAAAATGGCAAATCGAGCTTTATTCCACGCCGTCTTGGCTATTGCAGACCTTATTGATGGTCGCTGCAGCCTCGGCGGTCATTCTGTTTTTTGCACGCAACACACGCTTCGGGCGCGAGTTTAGCTATATCCTGCGGCTGTGTCTGACGCCGAAAAGTACCGTCAAAGTTTTGCTGCTGATTACGGCGATGATTACGCTGCTGCTGACCGAAGTACGGCTGAATGTGTTGAGTACCTTTATGTCCAAAGGGCTTTACGACTCGATGCAGGATTTGAATGCCTCCGCATTTTGGATGTTTGCAGCGATGAACGCGGGCGTGGTGTTGATACGGGCGTTTAACAACGTCGTCAACGACTTTCTCGATCAAGGCTTGGCGATTAAATGGTCGGAGCGGCTCAATGAAGTTTTGACTTCACGCTGGCTTGCCGACAAAAACTACTACCGCCTGCAAATGCGCCGCCACGCGCCGGATAATATCGACCAGCGTATCCAACAAGACGCGCAGGATTTCATCGCCTCGACCATAGAATTTGTGCGCGGCATGGTCAATTCGGTCGTTACCTCTTTGGAATTTGCCGTTGTTTTATGGGGTTTGGCGGGCATCCTGACCGTGTTCGGCTTCGACATTCCGCACGGCATCGTTTGGTTTGTCTATATGTTTGTGATTTTGGCAACCTTTATCGCCATGTGGATAGGCAACCCGTTGATTCGTTACAACTATGAAAACGAAAAGCTCAACGGCGACTACCGTTACTCCCTCATCCGCGTGCGCGACCA
The DNA here is from genome assembly GCF_051956895.1 of Neisseria sp. P0021.S006. Taxonomy (NCBI): domain Bacteria; kingdom Pseudomonadati; phylum Pseudomonadota; class Betaproteobacteria; order Neisseriales; family Neisseriaceae; genus Neisseria; species Neisseria sp. P0021.S006. The sequence continues at coordinate 359 of NZ_JBQCWZ010000383.1, read as the reverse complement.
CGCCGAAAGCGTGGCGTTTTATAGCGGCGAAAAACACGAACACGACCAGCTTTCCGACCGCTTTAAAGCCATTATCCGCAACCGTTGGCGCATTGCGCGACAAAGCGTCTGCCTGAGCGGCTTTAACGATATGTTCACCAACGGCATCAAACTCTTCCCCATTATTTTACAAGCCCCGCGCCTGTTTGCCGGACAAATCAAAATCGGCGACATCCAGCAGACCGTCCAAGCCTTCGCACGACTGCAAAACGCGCTGTCTTTCTTTCGAATGTTCTACAACAAATTCACCGCCTACCGCGCCCGACTGGAACGTCTGTACGGCTTTTTGCTGAGTACGGAAGAAAAACACACCGCACGAC
>NZ_JBQCWZ010000382.1:0-1323 GCF_051956895.1 Neisseria sp. P0021.S006 | reverse complement strand
GTCTTTGCTGTGATCACGGTTCAGCCAGCCTTTGCGTTTGTGCATACCGGATTCCAACTTCGCAGCCAGGCTCGGACGAATGCCGCGTGCAGACTCATCGCCTGCTTGTTGTTCCAAACGGCGTTTGAGCTGAGACAAAGAGGCGGAGTTTTCATAACCGCATGCGCGTGCGAGTTTGGTCAATGAGCCGGCTTCTTCAACCAGTAACAGAAAATTGGTCAAATGCAGTTGAGCTTTGTTCATAATGGTAGTTTCCTTGAAATCAAAGATTGGGGTAAAGGTTTCTAATAACGGCCAAGACGGCATCATTTTGCGCTGCCGAGCCTATGGTTATGCGGACACACTGATCCAAAAGCGGATGGCTGCCATGCAGTTTTTTAATCAGTATGCGGTTTTGCTTCAATGTTTCAAACAGCTCGTTCGCATCAGGTACGCGAACGGTAATAAAGTTGGCTTCGCTCGGAAAAACTTCCAAACGGTTTAATTTCAACAATTCATTCATCACGCGCGAACGCTCGTTTTTTAATGTATCAATGTTTTGCTGAATGATTGGATGATGCTTCAATGAGAATTTCGCCGCCGCCAAGCTTAATTGATTCATATTGTAAGGCGGAAGGATTTTGGCCAGTTCACCCATAATGCTTGGGCTTGCCGCCGCATACCCCATCCGTAAGCCGGCAAAGCCGATTTTACTGATGGTGCGCATTACGACCAGGTTTTCGACTTCGCCCGCCCACGGAAGGAAACTGTCATGATGAAACGCACCATATGCCTCATCGACAACCACAATGCCGGTATCCGCACGAATGACCGCCTCTACTTCTTCTCGCTTAAAGCACACGCCGGTAGGATTATTGGGATAGGCAATAAAAATTAATGACGGCTGATGTTGCTCGATAGCGGTCAAAACGGCAGGGAGATTTAAAGAAAAATCTGGATTTAAGGGAACGCCGACATATTCCATGCCATAAAGCGCGGCATTATGACGATACATAACGAAACTTGGCTCAATACCCAATACACGCGCATTTGGTTTGGCAACCAGCATAGTCAAAAATTGGATAAGCTCATCGGAGCCGTTACCCAATGCGATTTCCGCTTTATCGGGAATACCGAAAACCTCCCTCAATTCTTCATAAATACCGCTCTTGGCAGCATGGGGATACAAATGAATCGGCGCCTGCTTTGCCAAGTCCGCCCATTCCGATAATAAAGATTCATACCCGGCGAAAGGATGATGCGGACACTCCATGGCGTCCAACTTAATAAAACCTTCCGGCAAATCAGCAACCTGATAGGCTGTCATTACTTTAATATCATCAC
>NZ_JBQCWZ010000381.1:0-1325 GCF_051956895.1 Neisseria sp. P0021.S006 | reverse complement strand
CTGCAATGCCATTACTGACCACGACATCAAAGAGACCATCGCCGCCGGTGCAACCACCATGAGTGATTTGCAGGCTCAATTAGGCGTGGCGACTTGTTGCGGTTGTTGCGGCGAATTGGCAGCGTCATTTTTGACTGCAAGCAGTGCCCAAAATACCGTGACTGCCGGTATCAACGTTCAGTCTTAATTTCAGAATACACACAAAGGCCGTCTGAAGGCGTTGTTTCGCGCCTGTTCAGACGGCCTTTGTCATGCCTGTATGGTTTGGAGGCATTTTGCTATACAATGGTCGCTTTTGTTCCTCCGAGAGTAACCGCCATGAAACTGACCTTGATGTTTCGGGAGTATTGCAGCCTGTGCCACAAAATGCGCGAACAATTAAAGCCTTATCAGGAGCAGTTTGGATTTGAGCTGGATATTGTCGATGTTGATGAAGATCCGGTTTTAGAAGAAAAGTACAATGAGCTGGTGCCTGTTTTGTTGGATGGCGATACCGAAATCTGCCATTGGTTTTTGGACGAAGAAAAACTGAAAGCGCATTTGAGCGCATAACAAACCGCTGACCATATTATCTTTCAGACGGCCTTTGGCTGTTTATGCCGTCTGAACATTGATTTTATTATGACTGAAAAACTTTCTCCCGATGCGCTGATTGAAGCGGCGCTGTTGACGCAAGTCGAACCCTTAAACGAAAAAGCCATGCGCGAATTGTGCGTGCCGCCGTTGTCGCAAGACAAGCTGATTGATGTGTTGGCGCAACTGAAGGCCCGCTGGCAGGGCAGGGCTTTGCAACTGGTGCATACCCATGAGGGCTGGCGCTTCCAAATCGCCCAAGCCGCGTTTGAACGACTGGGCAGCCTGCAAGAGCAGCGCGCGCCGCGTTATTCCCGCGCTGTGATGGAAACGCTGGCGATTATTGCCTATCAGCAACCGGTAACGCGTGGCGATATTGAAGGCATACGCGGCGTGGCGGTGTCGCAAAATGTCATGCAAACCTTGCAGGATAGGGGCTGGATTGAAGTCATCGGCCACCGTGATTCTGTCGGCCGTCCGGCTTTGTGGGCGACAACAGCAACATTCCTAAGCGATTTGCGTTTGGAAAGTTTGGAAGAATTGCCGCCGCTGACTGAATTGGGCGAGCTGGTGTTGCCTGATTTGATGGAAACGCCGCCGACAGGCGATGAGGAAGCTGAAGAAGCAGTAGAATCAGGAAGCAGACTGATTAACTGATTTGAATGTAAAGGCCGTCTGAAACAATCGTGTTTCAGACGGCCTTTATGTTAGTTATTCTAGCGTTTTATAGCATTAAATGAACGCTTTATATC
>NZ_JBQCWZ010000380.1:0-1335 GCF_051956895.1 Neisseria sp. P0021.S006 | reverse complement strand
GCTTTGGCGCAACAGCCGTACGCGCGGAAGATGCTTCTGTTCCGCAGGCGGAAGACTATACCCCTGCCCACACCGCCGCATCCAAACCGGTAAAAACCAGCCAAAGCGAAGCCGATCCGCTTTCCTTGGGCAGCACTTGCCTGTTTTGCGACCACGAAGATGCCAAGCCGGCCGAAACCGCCGAAATCAAACGCAGCGGCGAGCCTGCACTGCCTGCCGATTACACCCGCGTCAACGCCGATAAAATAGAAGGTCAGACCCAAGTCGGCGTCCGTGCCGAAGGCGACGTCATTGTCGAGCGCAATGCCGATGTTCTCAATGCCGATTGGGCGCAATACGACCAAGCCACCGATACCGTTACCGCCGGCGACCGCTTCACCCTGTATCAAAACGGTTCGACCGTATCCGGCGATCAATTGGTTTACAACCTCAAAGACCAAACCGGTTCCGGCACTGCCGTACGCCTCAATACCGAACAAGGCGGCCGCCGCCTTCAAAGTGTCAGCGAAAAAGCCGAACTCAAAGGCAAAGGCCTCTACAAGCTCATCAATACCAAATTCAACACCTGTTCGCCCGGCGACGCCAGCTGGTATATCCAAGCACAAAGCATTGAAGCCGATGAATCGACAGGTATCGGCGTAGCCAAACACGCTTCGCTCGTATTCGGCGGCGTCCCCGTCCTCTACACGCCTTGGGCGGACTTCCCCATCAACGGCAACCGCAAAAGCGGCCTGCTCGTTCCGACTATTGCCACAGGTTCAGACGGCCTGGAGCTGAGCCTGCCCTACTACTTCAACCTTGCACCGAATTTGGATGCCACCATCCGTCCGGGCATTATCAGCAAACGCGGCGTGCAACTGGGCGGCCAAGTGCGTTATCTGCAACCGAATTACAGCGGCGAAGTCGATGGCGACTGGATGCCCAACGACCAAAAAAGCGTCCACAACAACCGCTACCAGTTCAAATGGAAACACCAGCAGCAGCTGAACAGCAAAATCAGCGGCGGCATCAACTACAACCAAGTTTCCGATGACGATTACTACCGCGACTTCTACGGCCGCGAAGACATCGCGCGCAACGTCAACCTCGACCGTCAAGCATGGCTCAATTACAGCGACAAACTGCTAGGCGGCAGCTTCGACGGCTCGTTGCGCGTACAAAAATATCAAACGCTTGCCAACCAAGACGGTTATAAAGACGAGCCTTATGCCATCATGCCCCGTCTGACCGGCCGTTGGCAAAACCATCTCGGCAAAGCGCAACTCAACGTGTTCGGCCAATTTACCCGTTTTGACCACGATACCAAGCAAGACGGCAGCCGCGTGGTGCTCTACC
>NZ_JBQCWZ010000379.1:0-1338 GCF_051956895.1 Neisseria sp. P0021.S006 | reverse complement strand
TGTTCGGCCTGCCCAATCAAACCGATGAAGTTTGGCAAAACGATATCGCCCGCGCCACCGAGCTGCCGCCGTCTGGTTTGGATACGTACGCGTTCAACCTTTATCCCATGCTGCCCATCAACCGCATGATTGAAAAAGGCGCATTTCCGACACCGCCAGGTTTCGATATTCAGGCAGACCAATATGCCTACACGGTTGAAACACTGCTGGAAAAAGGCTGGGAACAGGTCAGCAACAGCCACTTCGCCTATCCCGGCCGTGGCGAGCGCAACCGCTACAATACCCTGATCAAATCCGATATTTCCTGTTTGGCGTTCGGCTCCGGCGCAGGCGGTAACTTCGGCGGTTTCAGCTATCAGGTGCAGGGCGATTTGGAAAGCTATCTCGCCACGCCGAAAGGCGAGAAAAACATCGCATTTATGAGCGGCCATAGTCCAAATAAAGCACTTCTCAGCAAAGTCCAGCACGATATTGAAACAGGCCGTCTGAATCCATTATTGTTCGACGGCAACAAAGCAGCGCAAAAGCTGATTGCTCAATGGCAGGAAATGCAGCTTTTTAAAGAACCCGATTCAGACGGCCTGATCCGTTTGAATACCAGCGGCCGTTATTGGTCGCCCACCCTTATCCGCAAACTCATGCTCACTCTTCCGACTCAAGAAAAGGATCAAACCATGCAAAAACTTTCAGCCGAACAACAAACCATGTTGCGCCAATCATTAGAAAAAAATCCCGGCCAAGTGCTGGAAATGCTGGCCGCGCAAAACCAATGCAGTTTTGAAGACGTTATCCGCTGCCTGCCTGAAGAGAACGTGCGCCAAACCGAAGGCAGCCGCATTGTCGAAATTCTCCAAGCCATCGCCGCATGGGATGAATCCGTTACCTTCATCGCCCACACCCCCGATGCCATCGTCGAAGTCAGCGGCAAACTGCCTAACGGCAAAGTCGGCCGCGGTTTCTACAACTTTGATCATCCCGAAACTGACGGCGGCGTACACGGTCATATCTATTACGAAAACTGCGCCTCCATCTACCTTTTGGAACGCCCGTTCATGGGCAAAGCCACTTGCTCGCTCAACTTTATCAACCGCAATGGTGGCGCCATGTTTAAAATTTTTGTCGGTCGCGATGAAGCAGGCGAGTTGAAACAACATCAAATCGAAGCCATGCGCAAACTGTTTGATGCCGCTTAAACGGTTTCAGACGGCCTGATAATCCGTTCCTTGTTACATAGAGGAGCGGATTTTCTAACAACAAACATCTACCATACAAAGGAACCCCAAACATGCAACTCATCTTCGGAGCCAACGGGCCGTCCGGCCGCGCCTATATCCGCAC
>NZ_JBQCWZ010000378.1:0-1343 GCF_051956895.1 Neisseria sp. P0021.S006 | reverse complement strand
CCCTAACTCCGGCCCGACGTTGGTGTTCCAAAGCCTGCCGATCGTGTTCTCCAATATGTGGGCAGGCCCCGTGTTTGCAGTAATTTTCTTCTCACTGCTTCTGATTGCCGCGCTGACCACTTCTCTGACCATTTATGAAGTGTTGATTACAACTATTCAGGAGAAAACCAAAATCCGCCGCGCAGCCGCGATTACCATCGTACTGGCAGGGATTTTTATCTTCGGCAATATCCCGTCCATCTTGAGCTACGGCCCATGGAAAGATATTTCCGTGTTTGGTAAAAACATTTTTGACGCCTTTGACTATATCAGCGGCAACATCCTGTTTATGCTGACCGCACTTGGCTCTGCCTTATTTGTTGGCTTCGTGATGAAAGATGAAGCGAAGGACGAATTGCTCTACAAAGGCAACCATACCACCGTCAATATCTGGTTTGCCTATGTGAAATACCTCGTGCCGTTGGTGATTCTGCTGATTTTCATCAGCAACCTGTTCTGATAAACAAACATATAAAAAGGCCGTCTGAAATGTTCAGACGGCCTTTGTTTTGACTATGCTTTATTCAGCCCAGTTTTTCTTCTTACTGGTTTTACCGATACCAGGGTTGAAGCTGTTGGTCGGATCAAGTTTTTTATAGAACTGTTTCAGCGCAGGCTTGGCTTCATACAGATGACCGACATTGTGTTCGGCAGGATATTGCGCACCACGTTGGTCAAGCAGATGGAGCATTTCATGTTCCAAGGCCATGCAGTCGTTGCCTTTTTTAATGATGTAGTCCTGATGGAACACATGACACATAAAATGTCCGTAATACAATTTATGGATGATTTTATTGTCGATTTCCGGCGGCAGTGTTTCAAACCAATCACGGTCATCACGGCGCAAGGCAATATCGAGCGCAACTAAATCTTCTACCTCATCATCATGCACGGCACGATAGCGGATCGCGGCAGAAGCCACGGCGAAACGATGCAACATGGCCGCCTGCGTTTCTTCGGCATTACATTCAAAGAATGCGCCACCATGAGTTGCAAAATATTCCTTCAAGAAAGCACGCGCCTCTTCTACGCCCTCGCCACCCATTTTTAAAATCAGGTGATGTTCATATTTATCCCGATAGTTGCGCATAGACTTCGGCAAGTGATCGGGCAAAATCTTACTGATCAGTTGCATGAATTTATCAGAGAAGTGTTTTGGTAAGAAACTTATCTTTTTGCTGAATCTATCCACACGGGCTTTCAGATCAAACAGTTTCGGAAGTTGGTGGGTACCGAACGTCTTGATGATATAAAAAGTATCTTTACCATAAACGGCAGCAATATCAAAAGCATGACGATGGATA
>NZ_JBQCWZ010000377.1:0-1344 GCF_051956895.1 Neisseria sp. P0021.S006 | reverse complement strand
GTGCAGCATCGGCAGGAGCCTGATAATCTGTATTTTGCGATGAAGAGGGCTCAGCATTGTCATGTTTATGATGCTTATCATGTTTACCAAAGTGTCGTTTGTCTTGATCGTCATCTTGTGCTACTGCCAATACTTTGCCGTTTTGAGCATCAACCAAAGCTTCGTATTCAACGCCGTCTTTCAAGATTTCTACTTTGTAACGGCCGCCCAAATGTTGTTTGTATTTGTAATCGACATCTTTAACGACGCCGCCCACTTCTGCTACCGCTGCTGCGGCTGCTTGCTGGCCGGAAACCTTTGCAAACATACCTTCTTTGAAAGCCATGGTACCTGCCGCACCGGCAACGCCCAAACTTGAAGCAATAATACCGGCAATGATGAGTTTTTTTGAAATAAAAGCGTTAATGCGTTTCATGATTTTCTTTCCTACTGTGTTGTTGAACGATGAATGCATTCTATGCCTCAACAATTAGCTGAACATGAGCAAAACGCTAAGATGTGTAATGGGTTGCAATACTAAAATTAACACTTTAATAATGGAGATCGAAGCCGCGTTTTCAGACGGCCTTGCTGATATGTTGTGATGGCATATTTGGCGCAGATTGTGGTTTGCGTGTGAAAACAAAAAAAGCGTGATGAAAAAAAGGGCATGTGTGAGACATGCCCCCGGATTAAATGGTAAATGCGATGGTGAGAAACCAAATGACAGAATAAGATTTGCGGTTGGTCAACTTATCTCATTCCGCCTTGTTTTACAATCACTCAGGCGATGTTTCGCCTGCAAGATTTTCTATTTCTTCGCGATGCGCGTCAAACCATGAGCCGACCACTTGATTGACTTCGTCCATACCTTGTTTTTTCAGGCTGGAGAACAGTTGAACGCTAATTTTTTGACGTTCGGTGTAGGGTTTGAGTGATTTTTTTACCGCCGCCAAAGTTTTAATCTGGTCGTTTTTAGACAGCTTGTCTGCTTTTGACAGCAGGATATGCACAGGACGGCCGGTGATGTGGAAAAAGTCCAGCATTTGGATGTCTAAAGCTTTGAGCGGATGGCGCGAGTCCATAATCAAAATCAGGCCGATCAGTTGGCGGCGTTGTTGCAGGTAGTCGCCCAAGAGTTTGACCCAGTGCGCACGGATGGCCTCCGGTACTTGCGCGTAGCCGTAGCCGGGCAAGTCGACCATGAAATTGCCGTTTTCCAGTTCAAAGAAATTGATGTGTTGGGTGCGGCCCGGTGTTTTGGAAACGTAGGCAAGGCGCACATGATTGGTTAAAGTATTGATGGCGCTGGATTTGCCGGCATTGCTTCGGCCGACAAAGGCAATCTCGGCTGGCGTGTCGGGC
>NZ_JBQCWZ010000376.1:0-1346 GCF_051956895.1 Neisseria sp. P0021.S006 | reverse complement strand
CATTAACAGGTAAACCAAATGTTTTCGTTTCATCTTCATCTCCTGATAATCATTTTTATTCATTATGCTCTTGGAGAGAAGCAAAGTAAAGAAACGATAAGGTATTTATTGTCGATAAATACCTAGCGCAAAATACAAATCGGCAAGGAGGAAAATTTTTAGAAGAGGGGAGCGGCGGCGCAGGATGTATTTGCTCCGAAATCGGGTTTTATCTTCTATTAATATTTCAGGTTGATAAAGCAAAAGGCCGTCTGAAAACCCCTCCCTTTTCAGACGGCCTTTTGCTGGGTATAATAAATTTACGAATCATTATTATTTCTGTTTAAATATAGGAGAAATGCATGAGTACCCGTACCGAACACGACACCATGGGCAATGTTGAAGTCCCGTCCGAAGCCTATTGGGGCGCGCAGACCCAGCGCAGCCGCAACAATTTCAAAATCGGCGGCGAAACCCTGCCGCAGCCGTTGATTTATGCTTTGGCGCTGGTAAAAAAAGCCGCAGCCGCCACCAATGTCGCCCTCGGCAGGATTAAGCCTGAGCAGGCGGATTTGATTACGCAGGCGGCGGACGACGTGTTGAACGGCAAGCTCGACGGGCAGTTTCCATTGGTAGTGTGGCAGACCGGCTCCGGCACGCAGTCCAATATGAACATGAACGAAGTGCTGGCGAACCGCGCCAACGAAATCGCCGGTACGGGTTTGGCGGCGTACCAGCCCGTCCATCCTAACGACCATGTGAACCATGCGCAATCGACCAACGACGCATTCCCGACCTCCATCCATGTCGCCGCCGCGATTGAAATCAACCGCCACCTCATTCCCGCCGTCCAAGCCCTGCGCGACACATTGGATAAAAAAGCCAAAGAATTTGCCCCCATCGTCAAAATCGGCCGCACCCACTTGCAGGACGCGACGCCGCTGACTTTGGGACAAGAATTTTCCGGCTACGTTTCCCAGCTTGATCACGGCTTAGGCCGTCTGAACGACGCGCTCAAAGGTTTGTACGAACTCGCTTTGGGCGGCACGGCGGTCGGCACGGGTTTGAACAGCCATCCCGAATACGCCGAAAAAGCCGCTGCCAAACTTGCCGAATTGTCCGGCCTGCCGTTTGTCAGCGCGCCGAACAAATTTGAAGCCTTGGGCGGACGCGATGCCGCCGTTGCCGCTTCGGGCGCACTGAAAACGCTGGCGGCAAGCCTGAACAAAATCGCCAACGACATCCGCTGGCTGGCAAGCGGTCCGCGCTGCGGTTTGGGAGAAATCAAAATCCCCGAAAACGAGCCGGGTTCGTCCATCATGCCGGGTAAAGTCAACCCGACCCAATGCGAAGCGATGACCATGGTG
>NZ_JBQCWZ010000375.1:0-1346 GCF_051956895.1 Neisseria sp. P0021.S006 | reverse complement strand
GGATTAGTATGCTTGAAGCGTTTGTTTTGGGTTTTTGGATTATCTGGTCATCCGACCGCGAAGTGTATCCACTAAGTGAAAGTTTGTGGTTTACACTGATTGCAGTGATATTGCGGCAGCTGACGGCGTTTGATTTGCCGATTATCGATACCTATTGGATGATTTTCAACGGGATAATATGGGCATTTGCCGGTTTGATTTTTTCCATCGTCGGTCGCATCGACAGCAATTTCATTATTTCCTGCGTTTTGGCGATGATGGCGGGGATTGGTTATTTTCAGCTGTTGCAACATTTGCCGGATTGGTTGAGCAAATTTTTGGCCTGACGGTTTCAGACGGCCTGAGAACGGATAAGAGGTATTGAGTATGACATTGGCAAAACGAATTATTCCTTGTCTGGATGTAAAAGACGGTCGCGTGGTAAAAGGTGTCAACTTTTTGGGTTTACGCGATGCAGGCAATCCGGTTGACGTTGCCAAACGCTACAACGATGAAGGCGCGGATGAATTGACCTTTTTGGACATTACTGCCTCCAGCGACAATCGCGATACTATTTTGCACGTTATTGAGGCAGTCGCATCACAAGTTTTTATTCCATTGACGGTCGGCGGCGGTGTGCGTACGGTTGCCGATATCCGTCGCCTGCTTAATGCCGGTGCCGATAAGGCCAGCATCAATACGGCCGCTGTAACCAATCCTGATTTGGTAAATGAAGCGGCCGGTTTTTTTGGTTCACAAGCGATTGTCGTTGCCGTGGATGCCAAAGCGGTCAACCCTGAAAATACCCGTTGGGAAATCTTTACCCACGGCGGACGTAATCCGACCGGTTTGGATGCGGTGGAATGGGCTGTCGAAATGCAGCGGCGCGGTGCGGGCGAGATTTTGCTGACCAGTATGGATCGGGACGGCACCAAGCAAGGTTTTAACCTGCCTTTGACACGCGCGGTCAGTGAAGCGGTCGATATTCCGGTCATTGCTTCCGGTGGCGTCGGTTCGGTACAACACTTGGTGGACGGCATTAAAGACGGAAAGGCAGATGCGGTATTGGCCGCCAGTATTTTCCACTTTGGCGAAGCGAGTATCCGCGAAGCGAAACTGGCCATGCGTGAAGCAGGAATTGAAGTGCGTTTGTGATTGCTACCCAAAGGCCGTCTGAAAAATATGGGAGAAAAACGCGAATGTCGAATATAAACGAAACGCTGCTGAATGCCGTAAAATTTGATGAAAAAGGTTTGGTTTGCGCCATTGCCCAAGATTGGCAGACACACCGTGTGCTGATGGTCGCCTGGATGAACGCAGAAGCCCTGCAAAAAACCGTAGAAACCGGTTTTGCCCACTATTACAGC
>NZ_JBQCWZ010000374.1:0-1360 GCF_051956895.1 Neisseria sp. P0021.S006 | reverse complement strand
GCAGTTTCCTTCTCTTTGGAGACTTTGGCTTTAACCGTTTTTTTGTCTTCCTCTTTTTCTTTTACCGCTTGTTTTTTTGAGGTTTCTTTTTTTACATCTGCCTTAGTGGCTTCTTTCTCTTTTTTCACGGGCGCAGCTTTTTTGACGGTGGCCGCTTTTTCTTTCGGCGTGTCTTTGGCAGCATAGGTTGGCAGGGAGAAGCTGAGCAGCAGGGCGAGGATGAGGGGTTTGTAACGCATGGTTCGATCTTGCTATTAAAGTAGGAACAATAGGACGGATTATACTGTCTGTCAGGCCGTCTGCAAATAATATTGGGTTGCAATATGGACGAACGGTCTTATATAGTAATGATGGAGTAGGCGGATATGATTCTGCCTGCCTGAAAACTAACAGTCTGCATTGACAGGATATTATGAAAAAATATTTATTAGTAGTGTTGGGCGCCATGATTTTGGCGGCTTGCGGTAACGATACCGATAAAATCGGACGCGCCAGTACGGTGTTTCATATGTTGGGTAAAAACGACCGTATTGAAGTGGAAGGTTTTGATGATCCTGATGTGCAGGGGGTTGCCTGTTATATTTCGTACGCGAAAAAAGGCGGTTTGAAAGAAACGGTCAATCTGGAAGAAGATGCCAGCGACGCATCGGTTTCCTGCGTGCAAAGTGCGGAAGTCATCCGTTATAACGAGTCTGAAGTTTTGAAACCGCGACAAGTGTTCAAACGCAGTGCTAGCATAGCATTTAAGAGCCAGCAGATTATCCGCTACTACGATCCGAAACGTAAGTCTTTCGCTTATTTGGTGTACAGCGATAAAATCGTTCAAGGTTCGCCGAAGAACTCTTTGAGCGCGGTATCGTGTTTTGCCCATGCGAAAACCGATGCGCCGGTACCGGCAGGCGGCGCAGTTTATGGCGCCTGCGTGGTGGACGCGCCGATTTCTGACGGCCAAAAATAATAAAATCAGCTTAATAGATTAAGAAGAATATGAATTTAGCCAACCATTTCCTGATTGCTATGCCTCATATGGACGATCCGTTTTTTACGGATACGGTCATTTATGTGTGCGAACACGATGAAGAAGGTGCGCTGGGCATCATCATCAACAAGCCTTCGCCGATTACCATGGACATGATTTTTGCCGCCGCCGACCGCAATATCCCGTTGCGCCTGCAACATGAAAACGTGATGATGGGCGGGCCGGTTCAGATTGAGCGCGGCTATGTCGTGCATACGCCGATCGGCCGCTGGCAAAACAGCATGGTGGTAACCGATAACGTGGCGCTGACTTCTTCGCGCGATGTGATTGAAAACCTGTCTAAAGAAGGTGCGGTGGATAAGGCTTTGATCAGTATCGGTT
>NZ_JBQCWZ010000373.1:0-1362 GCF_051956895.1 Neisseria sp. P0021.S006 | reverse complement strand
TATCTATGCCGTCTGAAAAAGGATTTCAGACGGCCTTTAATATTTAATAATTTGGAAATGAGGTAAAAAATGGATTTGAAAGAAACTAAATTAAGCAGCGAGCCAATCTACGAAGGTTCTTTTGTTACCATCAGCCGCGATCGGGTTCGCCTACCCAACGGCAATGAAAGCCAACGAGTTGTGATCCGCCATCCGGGTGCTGCGTGTGTGTTGGCGGAAACGGAAGACGGCAAAGTTGTTTTGGTGCGCCAATGGCGTTATGCCGCCGATCAGGCGACGTTGGAATTGCCGGCGGGTAAATTGGATGTGGCGGACGAAGATCCTGCCGAATGCGCTTTGCGTGAGTTGGCAGAAGAAACGCCATATGTCGCCGACAGTGTCAAACTGTTGTACTCCTTTTATACTGCAGTTGGTTTTTGTGATGAGAAAATGTATCTCTACCAAGCGCAAGGCGTGCGTTTGGGTAGCGAATTGAGCAATGATGAAGATGAAATTACTGAAACCGTCCTGATGAGCAAGGACGAGGTGCGCAATGCATTGGTAAACGATGAAATCAAAGATGGTAAGACTTTGATTGGTTTGCAGTATTGGTTGACTCAGAATTGATATGTTAAGTAGAAAATCCTTGATGGATTTCTGAATACTTGAGCCTGATATTTAGATAATAAAGGTTTCATACAAACAAGGCCGTCTGAAAAAGCTTTCAGACGGCCTTGTTTTATTGTGTAGCCGGATTTTAGCCTAATAAAGCCGGTGCAAACCGTGTGATCGTATCGCGTAAAACGATGAGTTTGCCGTGGAAGAAGTGGGACGAACCGGCAATGGTTACAACCGGCAGGCCTTGTGGTTCTGCCCATGTCAGGGCTTTGTTGATTTCGACGACTTCGTCTTCCGTGCCATGGATCATCAATGTTTTGGCGACATCAGGAACATCGGATGGTTCCGGGCGGTCGGTGTAGTGATGGACGGCGGCGCCCATCAGCAACAGCAAATCAGGCGTGCGTGCTTGTGCGGCAAAGGTGGAAACGTAGCCGCCGAATGAGAAACCTGCCAGGACGAATTGCGGCGCGTCAGGATGTTGCACGCGGGCGTAGTCGATAACGGCAATGCAGTCTTGCGTTTCGCCGCGGCCGTAGTCGTGTTCGCCTTCACTATTGCCTACGCCGCGCAAATTGGGCAGGTAGCAATGGAAGCCGAGTTGGCTGAGGGCTTTGGCAGCGGTTTGGATGACTTTGTTGGTGTTGGTGCCGCCTTGCAGGGGATTGGGGTGGTTGATGACGGCAACGCCGCGGGCGGAGTCTTGTGCGCTTGGCAGGTAGATGGTTTCCAGCAAACCGGCCGGGCCGGGAATTTGAATGATAT
>NZ_JBQCWZ010000372.1:0-1369 GCF_051956895.1 Neisseria sp. P0021.S006 | reverse complement strand
TTTTGTAGTTGAAGCCGTTGGCAATCAAAAATTCGCTCATTTCGTGACGGCCGCCGAGTTCGTCGATAAATTGTTGGTCGAGCCAAGGTTTGTAGATTTTCAACGCCGGATTGGTCAATAGGCCGTAGCGGTAGAAACGCTCGATGTCGTTGCCTTTGTAGGTGCTGCCGTCGCCCCAGATATTCACATCGTCTTCTTTCATGGCGGAAACGAGCATGGTGCCGGTAACGGCGCGGCCCAAAGGCGTGGTGTTGAAATAGGCTATGCCGCCGGTGGAAACGTGGAACGCACCGCATTGGATGGCGGCGATGCCCTCGTGTGCCAACTGCGCGCGGCAGTCAATCAGGCGGGCATTTTCTGCGCCGTATTCCATCGCTTTTTTAGGAATAGCGTTGTAATCGTCTTCGTCAGGTTGGCCGAGGTTGGCGGTGTAGGCGTAAGGCAGTGCGCCTTTGAGTTTCATCCACAACAGCGCGGCAGAGGTATCAAGACCGCCGGAGAAGGCGATGCCGACTTTTTGACCGACGGGGAGATTTTGTAAAATGGTATGGTTTTGGCTCATTGGGATTCCTCCAGACTTGAAAAGTTGAAACCATTATCTTATAAATGGATAAGATAATCTACTTTGATGCCGTCTGAAAAAGCATTCAGGTTTTCAGACGGCATTTGTCCGCAATTATTGATGGTGCTATCTGACGCTGAATGCAATGAAGCATACTGCCCAAACCGAAGCAGCTGCCAAAGGCCACAACAAGTAGCCTTTTTGCCCGGTCAAACGCCACATTTCATCTGCATTGGTTGCAACAAAAAACAACCACAAAAAACCAAGTAAAATATCCGTAAAGACTGCCAGTGAAAAAATCATACGGTTTGCAGGCAAGAGGCTGAATGCGTTCAGAACAACCCATTGTATAAAAAATGTGGAAAGCGTAGCATATTTGGCGCGAAAATTGACTGCCCGTTTGTCTTGATGAATTTTACGGCGAATAATCAAATACTGAACAATCAGCACAAACGTACACACAAAAAGGCTGATAATGAACATGAAAAACGCAAAAATGCCGATTACAAACATGAGCCTCTCCTATCCGTTGCACCTATACCATAGCCAAGTGATGGCACCGAGTGCTTCGCTTTCGTTCCATTGTTCATTGGGGTAGAGTTTAGGGGAGATGATGTTTAGGGTTGTGATGGTGGGCATAGTTTAGAGGGGGGGTAAAACAAAAAAGGTAAGTGTAAGTGGTTTTAAGGCTGCCTGAAAGCGGATTAACAGCGAAAAAGAGAACGCGTGAGTGCGAGCACCCACGCTTGCTATCAGACAGACTGGCTACGCTGGCTATGCTTGTTATATATCTATATGGTTATATAG
>NZ_JBQCWZ010000371.1:0-1375 GCF_051956895.1 Neisseria sp. P0021.S006 | reverse complement strand
CTGCTGTACAGCCCCCGCAACAAAATCCTCGGCGTAGGCTTGCTGACCGAAGCCTTCTTATACGAAGAACAAACCCGTCGTGGCGTTTCCGTCAAACATTTTGAAGAACTGATGGACATCGGCGACCACTGTACCGTGTGCCACCGCTGCGTTAAACCTTGCCCTGTCAATATCGACTTCGGCGATGTTACCGTAGCCGTACGCAACTACCTTGCCGATTCCGGTCACAAACGCTTTGCGCCTGTGGCTTCAATGGGCATGGCATTTTTGAACGCCACAGGCCCGAAAACCATCAAAGCCCTTCGCGCCGCCATGATACAGACCGGCTTCCCTGCGCAGAACTTTGCCTACAAAATCGGCAAGCTTCTTCCGATTGGCACCAAAAAGCAAAAAGCCGAACCGAAAGCTACCGTCGGTACCGCCTCAATCAAAGAACAGGTTATCCACTTCATCAACCGTCCTTTGCCGAAAAGCGTGCCTGCCAAAACTCCGCGCTCCATGCTGGGTATAGAAGACGACAAGAGTATTCCTATCATCCGCAATCCGGCTTCGCCGGAAGATGCCGAAGCCGTGTTCTACTTCCCAGGTTGTGGCTCTGAGCGCCTGTTCAGCCAAATCGGACTCGCCGTTCAAGCCATGCTTTGGCATGTCGGTGTACAAACCGTCCTGCCGCCGGGCTATATGTGTTGCGGCTATCCGCAAGACGCTGGCGGCAATAAGGCTAAAGCTGAAGAAATGAGCACCAACAACCGCGTGGCTTTCCACCGTATGGCAAACACCCTCAACTACCTCGACATTAAGACCGTCGTCGTCAGTTGCGGTACCTGCTACGACCAACTGGAAAAATACCGTTTTGAGGAAATCTTCCCAGGCTGCCGTATCATTGACATCCACGAATACCTGCTTGAAAAAGGGGTGCAGCTAAACGGCGTGCAAGGTCAGCAATACCTCTACCACGACCCTTGCCATACCCCGATTAAAACCATGAACGCCACCCAAATGGCCAGCAGCCTGATGGGACAAAAAGTCGTCTTAAGCGACCGCTGTTGCGGCGAGTCCGGTATGTTTGCCGTCAAACGACCAGACATTGCCACTCAGGTCAAGTTCCGCAAACAAGAGGAAATTGAGAAAAACCTCAAAGAGCTGCCGCAGGGCGAACCCGTCAAAATGCTCACCTCCTGCCCAGCCTGCCTGCAAGGCCTGAGCCGCTATGCCGACGACAACAATATGCCTGCCGACTACATCGTCATCGAAATGGCGAAACACATCCTCGGCGAAAACTGGCTGGATGAGTTTGTGAAAAAAGCCAATAACGGCGGTGTAGAAAAAGTATTGCTCTAAGGACTTAGACAAAACTTTTGGATGTAATAAAGGC
>NZ_JBQCWZ010000370.1:0-1379 GCF_051956895.1 Neisseria sp. P0021.S006 | reverse complement strand
TCCAAAGACGGTGCATACGTTCGCGAACACTTCTTCAATACGCCTGAACTGAAAGCATTGGTCGCCGATATGACTGATGACGAAATTTGGGCATTGAACCGCGGTGGTCATGACCCTCAAAAAGTCTACAACGCTTACGACCGCGCTGCGAATCACGCTAACGGCAAACCTACTGTAATCTTGGCAAAAACCATTAAAGGTTACGGTATGGGTGCATCCGGCGAAGGTCAAAACGTTGCCCACCAAGCCAAAAAAATGGACAAAGCGTCTCTGAAACAATTCCGTGACCGCTTTGACATTCCTGTAACTGACGAGCAAATCGACAGTGGCGACCTGCCTTACCTGACTTTTGCTCCTGACAGCGAAGAATACAAATACCTGCACGCACGTCGCGAATCTTTGGGTGGCTACCTGCCTCAACGCAACCCTACCCAAGACGTTCTGGAAGTGCCTGAACTGTCAGCATTTGATGCCCAACTGAAATCCAGCGGTGACCGTGAATTCTCCACCACCATGGCTTTCGTACGCATCCTGTCTACTTTGCTGAAAGACAAAAAAATCGGCAAACGCGTTGTACCTATCGTTCCTGACGAAAGCCGTACTTTCGGTATGGAAGGTATGTTCCGCCAATACGGCATTTGGAACCCTAAAGGCCAACAATACACCCCTCAAGATAAAGACCAACTGATGTTCTACAAAGAATCCGTCGACGGTCAAATCTTGCAAGAAGGTATTAACGAGCCAGGCGCAATGGCTGACTGGATCGCGGCTGCAACCAGCTACGCCAACAGCAACTTTGCGATGATTCCTTTCTACATCTACTACTCTATGTTCGGTTTCCAACGTATCGGCGACTTGGCATGGGCTGCCGGCGATATGCACGCACGCGGCTTCCTGTTGGGTGGTACTGCCGGCCGTACAACGCTGAATGGTGAAGGTCTGCAACACGAAGACGGCCACAGCCATATTCAAGCAGATTTGATTCCAAATTGTGTTTCTTACGATCCAACATTCCAATACGAAGTAGCCGTTATCGTTCAAGACGGTCTGCGCCGTATGTATGCCAATAACGAAGACGTGTTCTACTACATCACCCTAATGAACGAGAACTACGCTCACCCGGATATGCCTGAAGGCGCAGAAGAAAACATCCTGAAAGGTATGTATCTGCTGAAAGCCAGCGGCAAAGGCGACAAGAAAGTTCAATTGATGGGTTCCGGTACCATTCTGCAAGAAGTCATTGCCGGTGCTTAATTGTTGAAAGCCGACTTCGGCGGGGAAGCAGACATCTGGTCTTGCCCATCTTTCAACCTGTTGCATCGCGACACTAGCGAAGCAGAACGTGTCAACCGCCTGAATCCGGTGGAAACGGCAAAAGT
>NZ_JBQCWZ010000369.1:0-1382 GCF_051956895.1 Neisseria sp. P0021.S006 | reverse complement strand
AATAAGGAATACAGCCATGACCGCTTCAACTAAAATCCACAGCCAAACTCAAATGTTACACACCTGCCGCATGGTCGTTGACAGCAACAGCCACCACAGCATGTCCAACACGCTCACTTTGCCTGATACGCCCGACAACCTCATCAGCGAAGCCTTAATTCCGCAAGTACGCACCATCGCGACTTTGATTGCCGCAGAGCGTCACGATTTCAATCAAAGCAGCCCCAGCGTTTTTACTGATGAAGCGGATTTCTTCGCGGCGCGTATTTTGGTTTTGGGCGTACGCCGTTTCCATTTGGACATTACCCTGTTGCCCATGCTCAAAACCGCCAACAAACGCGCCGAAGCCTTCGCCAAACGCCATCACATGCCCTTCTCTCCCGCTGAAATGCAAATGTCCCTGCACACCCGCCGCCCTGCCAACCTGCTGATTATCGAAACCGAACACGAGATGCCTACACTGGGCAATCTGGCCGCCAACAGCCGTGCATTTGCCGCGCAACTTTCCAATATTATTTTGTAAAACCACTTGAAAAACAGGGAAATGGTTTAATATTAGGCAAACACACTCCGCCGAAATCTCGGCAAAGACAAACTTCTCTCAGGAAAAACAATGAAAAAACTGATTGCCTTAGCCGCCCTTTCCACTTTTGCCCTCGCTGCCTGCAAAGACAATACCCAAGCGCAGCTTGAGCAACAACAAAAACAAATCGAAGCATTGCAACAACAGTTGGCACAACAAAACGGCCAACAAGAAGACAATACGGTTTACCAGCTCACGCCTGAAGCCGTGAAAGACACCATTCCTGCCGAGGCACAAGCCAACGGCAACAACGGCCAACCGGTAACCGGTACAGACGGTCAACAATACATCTACGACCAATCCACCGGCAGCTGGCTGCTGCAAAGCTTGGTGGGCGCGGCAGCCGGTGCATTTATCGGCAACGCATTGGCCAACAAATTCACACAGGCGCGCAATCAAAACAGCCCGATTGCCCGTCAAGCCCGTACCAACTATTATCAAACCGCACGTCCAAACGGACGCACCAGCCAACAGCTGAATACGCGCACCCTGCGTGCCCAACAGCAAAATGCGCAACAACAAAACGCTCAACAGCAACAGCGTTACCGCGAAACCGCGCGTCAGCCTTCCAACTACCGCCGCCCAAGCATGGGTCGGGGCTTTGGCCGCCGTCGCTGATTCGGTTTAATATTCCATCTTTCGTGCTGAAGCACACACTTTACGCATGGATTTTAGGTTTCATGCAGGCTACAGTTTGTTTGAGAATATGTTTTTTGTATTTCTTTACACTTTTTTTGATATTCAGGGTGAGCTATTAAGAAATCAGATATTGCAATATTAAAGTAATGATATGCTAAAT
>NZ_JBQCWZ010000368.1:0-1406 GCF_051956895.1 Neisseria sp. P0021.S006 | reverse complement strand
TCAGCAACGTTAGGAGTAACAGTACCTACTTTAGGGTTTGGCATCAGACCACGAGGACCCAAGATGGTACCCAATTGACCAACGATACGCATTGCATCAGGAGAAGCAATAACAACGTCAAAGTTCAGATTACCAGCTTTGATTTCAGCAGCCAGATCTTCAAAACCGACAATATCTGCACCAGCTTCTTTAGCAGCATCTGCATTTGCACCTTGAGTAAACACAGCTACGCGAGTTGTTTTACCGGTACCTTTAGGCAGAACGACTGAACCACGGATAACTTGGTCAGATTTACGAGGATCAACACCCAAGTTGAAAGATACATCAACAGACTCGTCAAATTTAGCAGTAGCAGCTTTTTTAACCAAAGCAATTGCTTCATCGATTGCGTACAGTTTGTTAGCTTCAACAGAAGAGCGCAGAGCTTTCAAGCGTTTAGATACTTTAGCCATTATACAACACCCTCCACATCCAAGCCCATTGAGCGAGCAGAGCCGGCGATAGTACGAACAGCCGCATCCAAATCAGCAGCAGTCAAATCAGGCTCTTTAGTTTTAGCAATTTCTTCCAACTGAGCGCGGGTCAATTTACCCACTTTGTTAGTCAGAGGATTAGAACTACCTTTTTGCAGACCAGCAGCTTTTTTCAACAAGATAGAAGCTGGTGGGGTTTTCATCACAAATGTGAATGATTTATCTGCAAATGCGGTGATCACGACTGGAATTGGCAAACCAGGTTCCATACCTTGGGTTGCAGCATTAAATGCTTTACAGAATTCCATGATGTTCAAACCACGCTGACCCAAAGCAGGACCAACTGGGGGAGATGGATTGGCTTTACCTGCAGGAATTTGCAGTTTGATGTAGCCGATAATTTTCTTTGCCACTTAAGGACTCCTAAAAACGGGTATAACGCGGAACCATTCCGCTTCCCAAACAGAATTTGCGATTATATCTGCTTAAAAAAAAATTTTCAAGCGAATTAAACCACTTAAATCTTTTCAACCTGACCGAACTCTAATTCAACCGGTGTTTCCCGACCAAAAATTTGAACTGAAACACGCAGTCTATTACGCTCGTAGTTAACTTCATCAACAATTCCATTGAAATCAGCAAATGGACCTTCATTCACACGAACCTGCTGACCCACTTCGAATTCAACTTTTGGTTTTGGCTTCTCAACACCTGTTTTGGCTTGTTGCAAAATAGCATCTGCATCTTTTTGAGAAATTGGGATTGGACGATTTCCGCTACCACCTACAAAGCCATTTACTCGAGGGGTACTCTTAACCAAATGCCATGAATCATCGGTCATTTCCATTTCAACCAGCACATAGCCTGGATAGAATTTACGCTCACTGATGGTTTTTCGGCCATTCTTGATGTCTACCACTTCCTCTACAGGAA
>NZ_JBQCWZ010000367.1:0-1409 GCF_051956895.1 Neisseria sp. P0021.S006 | reverse complement strand
TTTGAAACACCTCTACCGGCGCAGGCAGCATAAACTCACCAAATACGGCACTGCCCAACGCCCACAACGCCACCACCACCATCGCCACACTCAGACCGGCAAAGCCGCTCCAAAGGTAGTCGATGATGTAAAACACCGCAGGCTGTGGTTTGCGGATTTTGTCGGTTTTAATCATGGTTTGAGTATTGGTTTGTATTTTGAAATCAGCAGGTTGGGTATGTGGATGCTTTAATCCAATTTTCAGATTATTAGTGTTATTTTCAGGTAGTCAACAGTAACTACGGTGTACTGCAAATTGTATTAAGTTTTGCAATGGCGTTATAGTTATGGAAACGTGCATAAACACTGCATTTGTTGCTGTCTTTCAAATTAAATAAAGAGTCATACCAATAAGCAATTAATGCACGTCTGACCCCATCTTTTTTTAAAAAATCTAGCGCGATATCAAAGGTACCATTTAAAAAAATGGAAACCGCTCTCGGTAAAACTGTTTTGTAATAACTCTTTTCAATATATTCATGTTGTTCAATCCAAGAAATTGTTCCTGGAAAATCTAAAATTAATTTATCTAACAATATCATATGGGTGCTTTGTGTATTCTTTCTATTTAAGGTACTAAAAGCTACCTCATGAGACCCGATATTCAACGTAAAATATCTGCCGCCATTTGTTGACGGGAAAAGTGAAAATGTCCATACCCCTTGGTATTCCAACCAGTGTGCCAATCCGGACAATATGAATAAATTCTTTAGATAAGAACATAAATATTCATCTTGAAACATCCTATCTACTTTGGGTTTGTGAATAATCAGGTTTTCATCCAAATCATTCAAAGCATCAGATGCTTCTTTAACGCTTAAATAAAAAAGTTCCTTTTGGTTAGCCTGATTTGTATTTAGACAGCTTCTAAATCGATAATGCAAATAATGTTCTACTTTCCGCCAATTATTTACTTGTCTAAAATCTGCCAGTTCCCATTTTCCTAATTTTTTATAAGGTTCAGTTTGGTTGATTTCTTTAATACGCTTAATCGGTGGATAATTACTACCTCCAATTTTTACACTATCACAATTTTTAGAAGTCAAAATATAGACATATCCTATAGATTTAGTATCAAACATAATTTAAAGTACGCTTCTTCAAAATATATTTATTTTACATTCATAATAGCAAATTGGGTTATGACCAAAAATCTTATTATATCCGTTTGATGTTGTTAGTTTTGAAGCACCAAACTTTGGTGGGCGGGGATGCCCACCCTGAGGTTTTTAAGCCAAGAAGAACCCGTTATCCGGCAGCTTGCCGCCCAAGAGTTTCGGGTTGAACTGCATCAGAATTTCGTAAAACTTCAAAATCTCGTTCTTCACTTCGCTGCCTTTGGTTACCGTCAGCCGCGCACCGTCTAAGCC
>NZ_JBQCWZ010000366.1:0-1411 GCF_051956895.1 Neisseria sp. P0021.S006 | reverse complement strand
CTAGATACAAAGGGTAGGATCAAACTAGCCATAAATAACTATATCGAAACGGTGAGAAAAATCAACAGGAATTTTTTTCGGTTGAGAAAATTTTTTAGACTGTTTGCTTTATATCACGATTGAAAAAAAGGTTTGATTGGAAAAGGCCGTCTGAAAACGGAAAGAATCGGTTTCAGACGGCATTTGAATCAAGCGGGATTAGAACTTGTAATCGACTTTGAACATGACGTTGCGCGGTTGGCCATAGTAGTTGTTCGCGCCTTTGCTGTTGATTTTGTTGTTCTCGTAGTAGTAACGGTTGAACAGGTTGGTCGAAATCAGTGCAAGTTTCAGGTTTTTCGATGCCTGATAATCAATGTTGGCATTGAATACCGCATGACCGCCGCGCTTCACGCCGTAGAGGCTGGCGGTTTTGCTTTGTGCGGTTACGCCGCCGCCGATGGTCCATTTTTTGCCGTCAAACGGCAGGTTGTAGCTGGTGTGGAGGCGCAGCATGTGTTTTGGCGTGTGCAGGCTGAAATTAGTGCCTGCGGGGACGGTGCCTTTGCTTTCCGCTTCAAGATATTTGGACCGGTTGAACGTATAACCTGCAAACAGTTTCCAATCTTCGCTCAGGTTGCCGGATATTTCGGCTTCGATGCCGCGGCTGCGGACTTTGCCGACGGGTTCCCAATACCATTTTTGGTCTGCCGTATCCCAAACCTGCACCGCGCGGTTTTTCTGTTCGATGTCAAACAGGGCAAGCGAGGTATTCAGCTTGCGGTCGAACCATTCCCCCTTCCAGCCGATTTCGTAGTTCGCGCCGGTAACAGGGTCAAGATAGGATTTGTCTTTGCGCTGATTGCTGTTCGGTTTGAAGATGGATGTGTAGCTGGCATACAGGCTTTGGTTCGGCGTCAAATCGTAGGTAACGGCGAAATAAGGATTGAAACGGACGGTTTTGCGGTCGGTAACCGAATCGGGATCGTTGTCTATGCTGCCGCCTGTGTAGAAATAGTCGGTTATGTATTTCGATTTGATGTGGTTCCAACGCGTCCCTGCCATGATGTGCAGTTTTTCTTTCAACATATTGAAACGGAAGCCCAAAAGCAGCGCGTGGGTGGTGCGTTTGGAATGGGTTTCCCAATACATCTGATAAGGAGTGGCGTACCAGTCGGCGGGTTCGGAGATTTCGTTGCCGGTAAAGGTCATCGGGTCAAAGGAAACGCCCGGGTTGTATTGACGGCGGCTGCCGTTGTTTTTGGTGTGCGTATAAGTGTATTCGGTAAAGATTTCCTGCGGCACGCCCGCAATTTCAAATTTGCCGTTCAAATTGTTTTTGAAAGTCAGTTGTTTTTCGTCATTGTCGTAACGGCTCAACCAGCCCGAAGCCAATGTGCTGCCGGGCGTGTAGCCTGCGTAGGACGTGGAC
>NZ_JBQCWZ010000365.1:0-1412 GCF_051956895.1 Neisseria sp. P0021.S006 | reverse complement strand
GAGTGGTGGTCATAAAAAATACCGCTTGATTAGAAAAACCTAAATGTTACTTGAGGCGGTATCACTTGACAATAAAAGGAATACAGCTCTTTGATTCTGCTCATAGATGTATTTTATAATGCTGATTTTAAGCAAATATATCAAAGGCCGTCTGAACTTTTCAGACGGCCTAAAAAGAGAAACACATGAAATCGGAAAACCAAGATTTCTTATTTTTATCGCGCCGCCGCCTGTTGCAAGTCGGCGGAGCCATGCTTTTGACGCCTGCGACCGCATGGGCGGGGGCGCAACGTGAAGAAACGCTGGCCGATGATGTGGCTTCCGTGATGCGCAGTTCGATTAATAGTGCCAGCCCTGCACGGCTGGTGTTTGCCGATTCGAGGGAAGGGGAACGTTGGTTGGCGGCGATGTCTTCCCGATTGGCACGCTTTATTCCCGATGAGGGCGAGCGCCGCCGTTTGTTGGTCAATATTCAATACGAAAGCAGTCGCGCCGGACTCAACACCCAAGTGATTCTGGGTTTGATTGAAGTGGAAAGCGCGTTTCGCCAATATGCCATCAGCGGAGTGGGCGCGCGCGGTTTGATGCAGGTGATGCCGTTTTGGAAAAACTATATCGGCAATCCGTCGCACAACCTTTTCGACATTCGCACCAATCTGCGCTATGGCTGCACTATTCTGCGCCATTACAACAATATCGAGAAAGGCAATATTGTCCGCGCTTTGGCAAGGTTTAACGGCAGCTTGGGCAGTAACAAATATCCGAATGCCGTGTTAGGCGCGTGGCGAAATAGATGGCAGTGGGGTTGATTGGGGATAATGGGATAGGGCAGATCTTGCGTGACGTTGTTTTTTGTTAAAACCGTTTTATACCGATGAAGCAGGTTTGCGATAAACGGCTTGCGATTTGACCCCATGCAATTCCTTTGAATCCTGTATAATCAGAAAATCTGTTAATTCACACTTTCAGACGGCCTTTCGCAAACTTAAGGCCGTCTGAAACATTATTTATGGCAAGAGATAACCGCATTCAAATGTTTCCGCACGAGTGGCGTGCCAGTACCACACTTTCCGGCGTTTACGCACTGCGTATGTTGGGGATGTTTTTGGTATTGCCTGTTTTGGCGATGTATGCCGCTTCGTTGCCCGGCGCAGAAAACAATAAAGCGCTGGTCGGTATGGCGATGGGTATTTATGGGCTGACACAGGCTTTGCTGCAGCTGCCTTTGGGCATGGCTTCTGATAAGTTCGGCCGTAAAAAAGTGATTTATGCCGGCCTGATTGTATTTGCGGCGGGTAGTTTTTTGGCCGCAGTTGCCGACAGCCTGCAGATGTTGGTTGCCGCGCGTGCCATTCAAGGTGCGGGTGCCGTCAGTGCGGCGGTAACGGCTTTGCTGGCGGATTTGACCCGTA
>NZ_JBQCWZ010000364.1:0-1416 GCF_051956895.1 Neisseria sp. P0021.S006 | reverse complement strand
TGCTATCAACTTAATTAATTACGACCAACCTCATTGAAAACGGCAATTCGATTTTTTCAAACGACTTTTCAACAATATATTAATGTATTGTTTATTAGCGTTTATCTACCGGAACGTAATCGCGACGCTCTGCACCGGTATACAGTTGACGTGGGCGACCGATTTTCAGTGCCGGATCGCTAATCATTTCATGCCAATGAGAAATCCAACCTACACTGCGCGACAATGCGAAGATAACGGTAAACATTTCAGTTGGAATGCCCAATGCGGACAAGACGATACCGGAGTAGAAATCGACGTTTGGATACAGCTTGCGCTCAACAAAGAATGGATCTTTCAGTGCGATTTGTTCCAATTCCATCGCCAGCTTAAATTTAGGACTGTCTTCCAAGCCCAATTCTTTCAAGACTTCATAACAGGTTTCGCGCATGATGTTGGCTCGTGGGTCCATATTGCGGTATACGCGGTGACCGAAGCCCATCAGACGATATTTGCGTTGTTTCACACCTTCCATGTATGCGGCAACATTGGATACGTCGCCGATTTCGTCCAGCATCTTCAACACAGCTTCGTTTGCACCGCCATGTGAAGCACCCCACAGACAGGCGATACCGGCAGCGATACAGGCAAATGGGTTTGCGCCTGAAGAGCCGGCCAAACGTACAGTCGAAGTAGAGGCGTTTTGCTCGTGGTCGGCATGCAAAATAAAGATGCGGTCGAGCGCGCGAGCCAATACTGGATTAGGTTTGTATTCTTCACATGGTGTTGCGAACATCATGTGTAAGAAGTTTTCAGCATAGGAAAGGTTATTTTTTGGATAATTGAACGGCAGACCGTTGGAATAACGGTAACACATTGCTGCAATTGTCGGGATTTTGGAGATTAAGCGGTAAATCGCAATTTTGCGGTGTTCAGGATT
This sequence comes from Neisseria sp. P0021.S006, assembly GCF_051956895.1. Taxonomy (NCBI): domain Bacteria; kingdom Pseudomonadati; phylum Pseudomonadota; class Betaproteobacteria; order Neisseriales; family Neisseriaceae; genus Neisseria; species Neisseria sp. P0021.S006. The sequence continues at coordinate 497 of NZ_JBQCWZ010000364.1, read as the reverse complement.
GGCAATATCCAAGCTGTCTTGATAGAAAGCAGACAAAGCGCCAACCACGCCAACCATCATCGCCATCGGATGCGCATCGCGACGGAAACCGCGGAAGAACCAAGTCAGCTGCTCATGCAGCATAGTATGGCGACCGACTGTGGCATCAAATTCTTTTTTCTGTTCAGGGGTAGGCAGTTCGCCGTAAATCAACAGGTAGCAAACTTCCAAGTAATCGGATTTTTCGGCCAACTGCTCGATAGGATAACCACGGTAATACAACAGACCTTCATCGCCATCAATATAAGTGATTTTGGATTCGCAACTTGCAGTTGACACGAATCCGGGGTCGAAGGAAAACAGACCTGTATTTTTTGTCAAAGCACGAATATCAACCACATCATGGCCGATACTTGCTTCCAATACTGGCAGTTCCAAGGTCTCTTGATTTGGGGTGGTGAGCTTGACTGATTTAGACATTCTTAAACTCCTTTGTAAGTTGGGGCTTTCGTTGCCGC
>NZ_JBQCWZ010000363.1:0-1417 GCF_051956895.1 Neisseria sp. P0021.S006 | reverse complement strand
AAATTAAACAATATAAAATTAACGCAAAATCCCTACTCCTGACAAATCCTGCGCCATTTTGGCGGCGGAGTTATCGGTCATACCGCCGACAAAATCCAAGATTTTCATATAGGCCTGATACAGACTGTCTTCAGGAAGAATCGGATTGTGCTTTTTCAATAATTCCAACGCCAAAGACTGACGCGTTGCCAACTGTTTTTCAGCAATCAGGGCATAAGCGGCAGGGACGAGCAAATCCAAGATGGAGCCTAAGCATGGGAATGTTGCAATTTCGGTCAAGAGCTTGGTGTGATGGCGGAAAATCCGTGTTTGCGCCAATTCTTTCGCTTTTGCCAAAGTGTTTTGCACTTGCGGGCTACACAGAGCAAGCAAGTCTTTGCCTTTGAATGTTCCGTCCAACAAGTCGGACTGATGCAGCATAAAGGTTTGCGCGACATCATCAATCGCCTTGCCAATCGCAATACCGCGCAACATGGCACAACGCTGACGGCTGGAGCTGGCATGCCATGCGCTTTCGGCAAAGGTCAGCTCGGACAAGATACTCTCCACTTCCGTATCCATGAGTAAATCCAATTCGACGGCATCTTCCAAGTCCAGCAAGGCATAGCAAATATCGTCGGCAGCCTCCATCAAATAAGACAAAGGATGACGCGCCCAGCTGTCTATTCCTGCGGAAACCAGTCCCAATTCATCAGCAACTTGACGGATAAACGGCAACTCTGTTTGATAAATATTGAATTTCTTTCTGCCGTTTGGATGTTGCGTTGTCCACGGATACTTCAGCAATGCGCCGATGGCTGCCGCAGTCAGGCGCATTCCGCCTGCTTCCGGATACATTTCAAGGCTGGCAACGATACGCAGGCTATGCGCATTGCCTTCATAGGTTTGAATATCGTTGCGTTCCGCTTCGTTTAATGTGTTCAGATAAATTTGATGCTCAGGCCGTCTGAACCAATCGCGTAAAGCATCTTCACCGGTATGGCCAAACGGCGGATTGCCCAAATCATGTGCCAAACAGGCAACCTGCACCACGGCACCAATATCGCTGGGCGTATTGCCCTGCGGCAGAAAACCGCCGTTGTGCAACATCACGCCCACGCGGTTGCCCAAGCTCCTGCCCACGCTGGCAACTTCAACGCTGTGCGTCAGACGGTTGTGCGTCAAGTCATGTTGCGCCAGCGGATGCACTTGCGTTTTACGGCCAAGACGGCGGAAGGCTCCGGAGAAAACAACCCGGTCGTAGTCAATGTGAAAATCCGTACGCAAAGCATCGGCACCTTCCTGCGTCGAAGGGGTAACGGTCGGCACGACTTCGCCGTTTTTAGTACGGAAACGTTGAGTAGATAATAAGTTTTGCCAATTCATTCGGATGGTAATAAAGGTTCCTCAAGCAAAGTAAAGGCCGTCTGAAACATAT
>NZ_JBQCWZ010000362.1:0-1418 GCF_051956895.1 Neisseria sp. P0021.S006 | reverse complement strand
ACCCTGTGGGCGACAGCCTCAAAAGTGCGCTTTATTTGGCACAAGGCGGCGAGTTCGGCTTCGTGATGCTGGCCATTTCCAGCAAAATCAATATGGTTTCGCCCGAATTGGAACAAGCAGCTACTGCAGCCGTCTTGCTTTCCATGATTGCCGCTCCATTTATCTTGGGCAGCAGCGATGCCATCGTCAGCCGCTTCGTCAAATCCGACTTGGACATGAAAGCCTTGGACTTGCACTCCATGTTGGTGGAAACCATGAGCAAATCCGAACACGTCCTGATTATCGGTTTCGGACGCGGCGGTCAATCGGTTGCCCGTGTATTGGCGCAAGAAGGCATCCCCTACTTTGCCCTCGACTTGGACATCGCACGCGTACAAGTGGCATGCAACGCAGGCGAACCGGTTTCCTTTGGCGATGCCAAACGCCGTGAAGTTTTGGAAGCCGCCGGATTGGGACGCGCCAAAATGGTGGTCATTACGCTGAACAATATGCACGAAACCCAACATGTTCTCGGCAACATCATGTCCATGCATCCGAGCATGCCGGTTTATGTTCGCGCCACCAATGACGATTACGTTAAAACCTTTACCGAAATGGGTGCGGAAGAAACCGTCTCCGATACCAAAGAAACCAGCCTGGTGCTGGCAAGCTATGCCATGTTGGGCCACGGCCTCTCCTACAACCATGTTTATCAAACCATAACCCATATCCGTCACAGCCGCTATGCATCGTTGCAAGACTTGTTTATCGGCAGCGACGATGACAGCTTCTCAGACGAAGACAGCAAAGCCATCTCCCGTCACGCCTTCCCGTTGCACGGCGAGGCACATGCCATCGGCAAAACCATCCGCGAATTGCCCTTGTCCGCCCATCATCTGAAGCTATTGTTTATCCGCCGCAAGACCGGAAAAATCCAAGACCTTGATCCTGATTTTGTTTTGGAAAACGGCGATATTTTGATTGTCGCAGGCAAGCAGGAAGAAATTATTTCCTTTGAAAACTGGTGCTTACAGGGAGATATCTAATAATCGGCAAATAAATCTTGCGCGCATCAGGATTTTTTGGTTTAATAGCGTCTTCGCAATTTTGCGCACGGGTGATTAGCTCAGTTGGTAGAGCGTCTGCCTTACAAGCAGAATGTCGGCGGTTCGACTCCGTCATCACCCACCAAGTTTCCTTTTCATTGTCTTTGACAGTGGATGCGCGGTGGTAGCTCAGTTGGTTAGAGTACCGGCCTGTCACGCCGGGGGTCGCGGGTTCGAGCCCCGTCCGCCGCGCCATTATTTAAAAATACTGATTTTTCAGTATCTCCCTTTTACGGGTGATTAGCTCAGTTGGTAGAGCGTCTGCCTTACAAGCAGAATGTCGGCGGTTCGACTCCGTCATCACCCACCACTTTCCTTTTCATTGTCTTTGAC
>NZ_JBQCWZ010000361.1:0-1418 GCF_051956895.1 Neisseria sp. P0021.S006 | reverse complement strand
GCTTGGCATCGCCGTTTTTCAAACCCAACGCGTTGGGCAGCAATTCGATAATGCGCGCGTCCATGCAGGAGAGGATGGCCAGCTCGCGGCCGGGGTATTTGTTGGTAAAGTATTTTTCGTATTCGCCTGTTTCGACGAAATGTTGGTTATAGGCGAGGATTTCGCTCAATTCGCTCATGATGTGCTCGTTTCGGATGGTTTACTCTATTATAGCGGTTTTCGGGTAGTGCGGTTGTTTTGCAAATTCGCCGTAAACGGCTAAAATCAACGTATCTTTAGTTCTTTTGGAGGATGTGCCGTGTCTCAGTCTTTCCGCTTTGAACAGGTATTCGCGTCCGATGTCCACGATGCATTGTGGGATTGGGCGCAAACCAGCTATGGCGCATCCGACGATTGGTGCATTCTGTATCTCAACGGCCTGCCTTTAGGCCGTCTGACCCCGTTATGGCGCGAACGCCTCGGGCAAGATTGGACAGGCAGGCAGTCGACCCTTTCAGACGGCCTGAATTTGGAAACCGACAGCTGGGCGGAAATGGGCGACAGTTTGCAAACGCTGGCGCAACAATGGCGCGAATGCGGTTGGCTCAAGGGTTGGCGCGGTGAAAAGTTCGACATCTGCGACCAGTCGGGCAAGCCTTTATGCGCACTCGAACGCGCCGCCTTCCGTCCGTTCGGCCTGATGAGTCAGGCAGTGCATTTGAACGGATTGGTCGAAACAGAAAACAGTCTGCGCTTTTGGATAGGCCGCCGCAGTCCGCACAAAGCCGTCGATCCGAACAAACTCGACAATCTGACCGGAGGCGGCATCAGCAGCGGCGAAAGGCCGTCTGAAGCCGTCTGCCGCGAGGGTGAAGAAGAAGCAGGCATTCCCGCTTCGTTAACCCCCCATATCCGACCGACTGCCCAAATATATAGTTTGCGCCCCGTTAATCGCGGTGTCCACAACGAAATCCTGCATATCTTCGACATTATCCTGCCTGAAGGCTTCCAACCCGCCAACCAAGACGGCGAAGTTGCCGGTTTTGAACTGATGGACATCCCCACCCTGCTCGATGCCATGTTGGGCGGAAACATGATGCACGATGCCCAGCTGGTTACGCTTGAAGCCTGCCGTCGATACGGCCTGATAGACCTCAAACATCCGCTGTCCGCATGGCTCGACAGCATCCGTTGCCGACCCCATTTTTAAAGGCCGTCTGAAACCATGTTGCAACTCAAAAACATCAACAAACGCTTCGGCAGCAAAACCGTTGCCCAAGACATCAACCTAAACGTCGAAGCAGGCGAAATTCTCGCCGTACTCGGCCGCTCCGGCTGCGGCAAATCCACCCTGCTCAAAACCATCGTCGGCCTGGTGCGTCCCGACAGCGGCGAAGTCTGGCTCAACGGCGACAACATCACCGACATGCCGTCTGAAA
>NZ_JBQCWZ010000360.1:0-1421 GCF_051956895.1 Neisseria sp. P0021.S006 | reverse complement strand
CACAATACCCATGTACACGCCATAACGTTCTTTCGGAATAGAACCGACCACAATCATAAACGGCACGCCCATCATACTTGCCCAACCGACACCGAAACCAATCATTGGGACAAACATTAAGTATTTATTACCGATGTGCGGAATGCTAAGCAAGGCCAGTGCGGCAAGGGTTACGGCAAAGGCATGAACATATTTGGCGGCATATTTGCGTGCCATCCACATCAAGCCAAAAGCAGAGATAAAGGTTACAACGTTGTAGGAAGCGTTTACCAAACCGGTCCATGCAACCGCTTGACTATACGCTTCGGTATTTTCAACAGTCGAATCCCAAACGGATTGGACGATACTGTGAGAAATATATTGCCAGTAGATAAAGAGTGCGTACCATTGGAAGAGATACACCAAAGCCAGTTGCCTCAGGGCAGTCGGCATTTCGCGTACAGCAACGATAATATCTTTAACAGCATGAGCCGGACCACTTGGTTGCGCTTTAATGGCTGCCATTTCTGCAGGACTAGGCTCGCGTTCGGATGTCGATAAAACGGTAACCAAAACCGAACCGATAGAGCAAACCGCACCAATATAGAACGAACCGAATACCCAATACGGGATACCCGCTTCGGAAGTTTGTTTCAACCAACCGATTTGCTGGAAGATATAGAGGGAAACGTTGGCCAGTGTAATACCCAAACCGGTAAACACAGACTGCATCAAGAAACCGGTAGATTGCTGATGTTCAGGAACCGTATCGGCAATAAAGGCACGGAAAGGTTCCATTGCAGTATTGTTACTGATGTCCAAGAGCCACAGCAACAATACAGCTACCCACAATGCGGTAACGTGCGGATAGATAAAGAGACAGAGGCTGCAACCGATGGCGCCAATCAAGAAATACGGGCGGCGGCGACCCAATCCAGGCACCCAAGTGCGGTCACTCATCGCACCAATCATCGGCTGCACCAGCAAACCGGTAATCGGGCCTGCCATATTCAAAATCGGCAACTGGCTCGGATCGGCATGAAGAAAGCTGAAAATCGGGTTAATCGCAGTTTGCTGCAACCCGAAGCTGTATTGAATGCCGAAGAAACCGAAGTTCATCAGCATAATCTGGCGAAGTGTCATCGCCACTTGTGGGGAGATTTTCATAGGAAGGCTACTCCTGGATAATAAACTATGGAAACAACAAACTCCAATTTCAGCAGTATGACGCTCTTATTGTATTGGGCCGCCTTTTTCAATGAGGCAACCCTGTTTTCAGACGGCCTTCATTTTGACCGTTTATATAATCTTGTTTTGATGTGTGTTTGTGTTGTTTGAAGCTTATTTTTAGGCCGTCTGAAACTATTTATTCATCACAGACTGACGCCAGATGGTTTCCCCAACGACCTTGACGGGCCGAACCGTACCGGCCGGATGTTCGA
>NZ_JBQCWZ010000359.1:0-1422 GCF_051956895.1 Neisseria sp. P0021.S006 | reverse complement strand
ATTTACTATCGCTTGATGGGTTTCTTCTCTACCATTGCCTTGAGTACCAATATCTTGTTTTTGGTGGGTATTTTGTCTGCCATGCAGGCAACGCTGACCCTGCCGGGTATTGCCGCGTTGGCATTGACATTGGGTATGGCGATTGACTCTAACGTATTGATTAACGAGCGTATCCGTGAAGAATTACGCGGAGGCATACCACCTCAACAGGCCATCAACCTCGGTTTCCAACATGCTTGGGCAACCATTGTCGACTCTAACTTGACCTCTCTGATTGCTGGTATCGCTTTGTTGGTATTCGGTTCCGGCCCGGTACGTGGTTTTGCTGTTGTGCACTGTATCGGTATTCTGACCTCGATGTACTCGTCTGTGGTCGTGTTCCGTGCTTTGGTCAACCTGTGGTACGGCCGCCGTCGCAAATTGCGGAATATTTCCATTGGTGCGGTATGGAAGCCGAAAGCTGAAATGGCAGAAGGCAAGGAGTAAAACATGGAATTATTTAAAATCAAACGCGATATTCCGTTTATGAGCTACGGCAAACTGACGACCTTTATTTCGTTGGTTACGTTTATCGCCGCCGTGTTCTTTTTGGTAACCAAAGGCCTGAATTTCTCCGTCGAATTTACCGGCGGTACGGTGATGGAAGTCCAATATCAGCAGGGTGTTGATGTGAATAAAACACGCGAACGCCTCGATACGCTGAAAATGGGCGATGTACAGGTTCAGGCATTGGGTACGAACAAGCACATCATGATCCGCCTGCCGAACAAAGAAGGCGTAACCTCCGCCCAGTTGTCCAACCAAGTGATGGATTTGCTGAAAAAAGACAATCCTGACGTTACCTTGCGCCAAGTCGAATTCATCGGTCCTCAAGTCGGCGAAGAATTGGTCACTAACGGTTTGATGGCATTAGGTTTCGTGGTGGCAGGTATTATTATTTACTTGTCCATGCGTTTTGAGTGGCGTTTTGCAGTATCGGCGATTATTGCGAATATGCACGATATCGTGATCATTCTCGGCTGTTTCGCCTTCTTCCAATGGGAATTCTCTCTGACTGTCTTGGCAGGTATTTTGGCAGTTCTGGGTTATTCCGTGAACGAGTCTGTGGTGGTGTTTGACCGTATTCGTGAAAACTTCCGCAAACCGCATATGCGCGGCCATACTGTTCCGGAGGTCATCGACAATGCGATTACCGCAACCATGAGCCGTACCATCATTACTCACGGTTCGACCGAGGCAATGGTTGTTTCTATGCTGGTGTTCGGCGGTGCGGCCTTGCACGGTTTCTCTATGGCGCTGACCATCGGTATCGTGTTCGGTATTTACTCTTCCGTATTGGTTGCCAGCCCGCTCTTGCTGATGTTCGGTTTGAGCCGTGAGAACATTGCCAAAGAAGTGAAGAAAAAAGAAGAAGTGGTAGTT
>NZ_JBQCWZ010000358.1:0-1424 GCF_051956895.1 Neisseria sp. P0021.S006 | reverse complement strand
CGTCTTTATACCAAACAAAGCATTCTTTCCAGTTTTCAGACTGCCTTGTTAAAGTAAGCGTGTATTAAATTCTGACGGTTGCCATTATGTTGTTACTCAAAACGCCTTCTGTATTGCCGGGTTTCAAACTCAGCCTGGGCTTGACGGTTTTATGCCTGTCGCTTTTGGTGGTTTTGCCGTTTGCGATGATGGCGGCCAAAGCGGCAGAAATCGGCTGGAGCGGATTTTGGAACACGATTACCGAACCCAATGTCTTGGCGGCCGTCTGGCTGAGCTTGCGGATGTCGTTTTATGCGATGTTGACCAATATCGTGTTCGGCACGTTGGTCGCCTGGGTATTGGTGCGCTACGAATTTCCAGGCAAAGGGTTGGTAAACGCTTTGGTCGATTTGCCGTTTGCGCTACCGACAGCAGTAACAGGCATTGCATTGGCAACCTTGTATGCGCCCAATGGCTGGATAGGCCGTTTTTTCGAGCCTTTGGGCATCAAAATCGCCTTTACGCCCATCGGTATTTGGATTGCGCTGATTGTCGTCAGTCTGCCCTTTATCGTCCGCGCCGTGCAGCCGGTATTGGAAGAATTGTCAGGCGAGTATGAAGAAGCTGCGGCAACTTTGGGCGCAAGCCGTTGGACTACGTTCCGCCGTGTCCTTTTGCCTGAAATCACACCGGCCTTGTTGACCAGTGCAGGCATGATGTTTGCCCGCTCTACCGGCGAATACGGCTCGGTCATTTTCATCGCAGGCAATATTCCGATGGTGTCTGAAATCCTGCCATTGATTATTACCGGAAAACTGGAGCAATACGATGCTCAGGGCGCGTCTGCCGTTGCTCTGTTTATGCTGATGATTTCATTTGTCATCCTGCTGATTTTAAACATTATGCAATGGACTTTAAGCCGCCGCGCCGGAGCGAGGGTTTAACAAACAACAGGCCGTCTGAAACATCAAGCAAACATTTTTCAGACGGCCTAAAAGGATACAAGAATAAATAGAGACTTCACTAACATGAAAACCCATTCCACTAATCCAAACTTGAGCGAACCGCGTTGGCTGCGCGTATTGCTGACTGCTACCGCCTTGGGCTTTCTGCTGCTGATGCTGGTCGTGCCTTTGGTTGCCGTATTCTATGAGGCCTTAAAAGGCGGTTGGGATTTATACCTGCAATCCTTGACCGATCCCGAGGCATGGTCTGCCATCAAATTGACGCTGATTACCGCGCTGATTGTCGTCCCCGTCAATGCCGTCTTGGGCGTGGCGATGGCGTGGCTGCTGACCCGTTTCGACTTCCGCGGCAAGCAGTTGCTGACTACCCTGCTCGATTTGCCGTTTTCCGTATCGCCCGTGGTGGCCGGTTTGATGTTCGTCTTATTGTTCGGCGCGCACACGGCATTGGGCGGCTGGCTGGAAGCGCAAGGCATACAG
>NZ_JBQCWZ010000357.1:0-1428 GCF_051956895.1 Neisseria sp. P0021.S006 | reverse complement strand
ACCGTTATCCTTTATGGAAATACCTGCTGATTGCGTTCACGATTGTGGTTGCGGCTGTTTACTCGCTGCCCAACCTTTTCGGTGAAACGCCTGCCGTACAGGTATCGACCAACCGACAAGCCATCGTGATCAACGATCAAACCCAGTCTAAAGTGTCTTCTGCGTTACAAAGCGCAGGTATTCAGACTGATGGTATGTTCATTGTCGATAATTCGCTGAAAGTGCGTTTTAAAGATACTGAAACGCAATTAAAAGCGCGTGATGTCATCGAAAACACTTTGGGCGAAGGCTATATTACCGCGCTCAACCTTTTGGCGGACAGTCCTGAGTGGATGGCGAAAATTAAAGCCAATCCGATGTTCTTGGGTCTGGACTTGCGCGGCGGTGTGCATTTCACCATGCAGGTGGACATGAAAGCCGCGATGCAGAAAACGTTTGAACGTTACGCCGGCGACATCCGCCGCGAATTGCGTCGCGAAAAAATCCGTACCGGTACGGTGCATCAGGCTGAAAATGGTCTGACTGTGCCTCTGCAAGATGCTGCCGATGTACAAAAGGCTTTGCCTCAGTTGCAAAAGATGTTCCCTGAAGCCACTTTGCTTGCAGACGGCAACAATATCGTGCTGACTCTGTCTGAAGAGGCGATCAATAAAGTACGTTCTGATGCGGTAAAACAAAACATCAACACTTTGCACAACCGTGTGAACGAATTGGGTGTGGCAGAACCGGTTATCCAACAATCCGGTCTTGACCGCATTGTTGTACAGCTGCCGGGCGTGCAAGATACTGCCAAAGCCAAAGACATTATCGGTCGTACCGCGACTTTGGAAGTGCGTATGGTGGAAGACGATCCGATTAAACTTCAAGAAGCCTTAAACGGTAATGTACCGACTGGTTATGAGTTACTGTCAAGCGGTGGCGATCATCCGGAAACTATTTTGGTCAACAAACAAGTTGAATTGACCGGCGACAACATCAACGACGCGCAACCTAGCTTTGACCAAATGGGTGCGCCTGCCGTGAGCCTGAGCTTGGACAGCGCAGGTGGCAGCATTTTTGGCGAATTGACTTCGGCCAATGTGGGTAAACGTATGGCTATGGTGTTGATCGACCAAGGTAAATCCGAAGTCGTGACTGCGCCTGTCATCCGCTCCGCCATTACCGGTGGCCGTGTGGAGATTTCCGGCAGCATGACAACTGCCGAAGCCAACGATACTTCATTGTTGCTGCGTGCCGGCTCGCTGGCTGCGCCTATGCAAATTGTCGAAGAACGTACCATCGGCCCGTCTTTGGGTAAAGAAAACATTGAAAAAGGTTTCAATTCCACCTTGTGGGGCTTTGCCGCTGTTGCTGCATTCATGGTGATTTACTATCGCTTGATGGGTTTCTTCTCTACCATTGCCTTGAGTACCAATATCTTGTTTTTGG
>NZ_JBQCWZ010000356.1:0-1430 GCF_051956895.1 Neisseria sp. P0021.S006 | reverse complement strand
GTTTTGAAACGTACATCGCTGGTTTGCAAAACGCCGTGCATTTTCCCTTGCCAATATACGCATACGGCAGTCAGCACCTGATGCGTCTGCCCTGAAAGCCGGGCGAGCATTTCGGCTGCTTGGGCTTCGGTTTCCGGTTTGCCGAGGATGTGGTTTTGATAGGCGACCGTAGTGTCGGCAGTCAGAATCGGATATTCGGGCGACGCGTCGTGTGCGGCAAACCATTGCTCGACAGCGGCGGCATTTTTTTCCTGCGCCATACGTTGCACATAATCGGCGGCTTTTTCGTCGGAATGCGGCGTTTCGTCGATGTCGGCAGGGATACGGATAACTTTGAATCCTAGGTTTTCCAAAATTTCGCGGCGGCGCGGGCTGCCGGAGGCTAGGTAGAGTGTGTGCATAAAACTTTCTTTTTTAAGGGATATAAGGTCGCCTGAAAATTATTTTGACTGCTTGTGTTGGCCTGCCAGCCGCACATAATGCGCGGAAGAATATTTCAAAAATTCTTTTTCTTTTTCGGTCAGCGGGCGGACTTGTTTGACGGGCGAACCGACATAGAGATAGCCGCTTTCCAAACGTTTGCGTGGCGGCACCAAACTGCCTGCACCTATCATCACGTCGTCTTCGATGACGGTATCGTCCAGAATAATCGTACCCATCCCAATCAACACACGATCGCCGATGCGGCAGCCGTGCAGCATGACTTTGTGTCCGACGGTTACGTCTTCGCCGATGATAAGGGGTGAGCCTTCGGGCTTTTCCGCGTTTTTGTGCGAAACGTGCAAGACACTGCCGTCCTGTACATTGCTGCGCGCGCCGATGCTGATGCTGTTCACGTCGCCGTGCAACACGGCATACGGCCAAACGGATACGTCTTCGGCAAGCGATACTTCGCCGATGATGACGGAGGTTTCGTCGATGAGGCAGGATTCGTGAATTTGCGGAGTATGGTCTAAGAAGGGGCGGATAGGGTTCATGTTGTTTCTTCCTTTTTGACAGTGTGGCAGGTTTCAGACGACCTGCGGCTCGGTATGGCGAAAGTATGCCGTTTTGACGCAGGTGAGGCAAGGACGGCGTCTACCGAGATGTTGTCATGTCTTTGTAAACAATATTTTTTATGGTTAAGGAATCATTTTCCGTTAAGCCTGCCTCTCTTGTTTGCCGAAGGTGGAAAATTGTCCGTTATTATCTTGTAGTTGCAAGTAGCTGCAAACCATTCTCTTGCCATTTGAATTGGAATGATATATATTTTTAAAAAATATTTCATAAAATAACGAAACCCGATGGTTTGTTTTCAACCAGGTTTGGTGGGTTTCCAATCCCACAAACCTTGGCTTCCATCCCGTGTCCGTTTTCAAATCTATCCAATCCACCTTGTTTAAATAAAGGCGGCCGGAAGGTCGTCTGAAACTGTATGAAGGATATTCACA
>NZ_JBQCWZ010000355.1:0-1433 GCF_051956895.1 Neisseria sp. P0021.S006 | reverse complement strand
TTAATGCCTGCATATGGCGTGAACCGATGACTTTGCATTTTGTAGGTGGAGTGTTCTTTGGCGATTTTGTTACTGCTCTCAGTTTGAAATGCCGTAGCAGGCTGGCCATAGCGTACAGGCATTTCTTTGGCTTGTGTGGTTTCATAGCGCGTATAGTGCATACCGCCCAAGAGATGCAGACGGTTGGTTGCATTAAAGCGGGTACTGACAGTCAAAGAATGTGTTTTATTCGTGTTAAGGTATTTCGAATAATTGTATAACGCCGGAACATGATCATCTGCAACCTGAACAGTTTTCCACAGCGGCGTTTTCAGATATTGGTTTGCCCATTTCAAATTTCCCTCTTCATCCCGCTCCTGTATTTTGTTTCCATTTGCATCCAATTCGTAAACAGGATCTTGCACCATTACGCGCTCACCATTGTCGTTGACTGTCCAGACAGGCTTACCCTCTGCATCCAAACGAGGAGTATATTTGGTCACATGCGCGCCACTGCATTCCGGCACATAGATCTTGTTATTACCTTTTTCGTTATAAATATGCCAATCTGGTTCGACAATACCTTTTTCTAAAGGATTACGCTCCGGACCATCGGGATGAATGCCGCAACTGCCTGCACCTGCATAACCTTGAGGACGGACAAAATAACGGTTTTGATATATTTCCGTATAAGCAGAACGAATTTTTTCATTGTTATACGCATAACCGACAAAGAAATCATGTTCACGCCCAAGCAGGCGGTAATTACCTGTCAGATCCAGCTTAAAGCCCCATTGCACATCGTGTTTGGTATAGTGCAACGGCATGAAGTTGTAACGGCGGTTGTATGTGTGGCGAAGATTGTATGCTGAGTCGTATAGACGGTTGGGAAACAGGCCTTCTGCATTGTTAATAATTCCTTGCTTTGCAAGCTCCTTATCAATAAACTCTTTTTTATCTACTTCTACACCCGGATCCTGCCAGTCGTTGCATAGGAAATCCAAACCAATGTCCTGCATACATTGATCGAAACCTGCCCGACGTGCTGCCGCCCTTTGGGAGCGATATTGTTCAAAAGCAGATGAATCGAAATGATGGGCAACATAATCTGCTTTTTTCTCTTCATATGTTTTCGTGACGCCATCACGATATTCTTTTAATTTTGCCAACGCCTTGTCTTTAGGCTCAAAAGGGATAACCTCTCCCTTTTCAGTTAGGAAACCCGTTGCCGCAGATGCTGAAATACCTGCCGCGTGTTCGTTTTTCAGAAAAAATTGTCCGACTTTGGCATCTGAATCATTACGCGTATAAGAAATTTCGGCATTGAGTTGCCATCCATTGTCAAAGACATGTTTGAAACCGGAAAAAATATTGTATTTATCAGCATTCAGGCGTGACCATGAGGTTTCACCCAAATAAGTATTACGTGGCAATTTCAAAGGATTGTTACAGGC
>NZ_JBQCWZ010000354.1:0-1434 GCF_051956895.1 Neisseria sp. P0021.S006 | reverse complement strand
AAATCGGCGCACCCATCGGCTTGTCTTATTTTCTAGAAGCCAGCGCGTTTTCGTTTATCGTCTTTTTGGTGGCGCCATTCGGCGAAGATTATGTCGCCGCGCAACAAGTCGTCATCAGCCTGTCGGGCATTTTGTATATGGTTCCGCAAAGCGTCGGCTCTGCAAGCACGGTACGCGTTGGCTTTTCGCTCGGACGGCGCGATTTTTTGCGGGCGCGTTATATTTCAGGCGTGTCGCTGGTGCTGGGCTGGGTACTTGCCACCTGTACCGCGCTGCTCTTGGTCATCTTTCGCTTTCAGTTGGCCGGTATGTACACCAACGATGCGGCAGTATTAGGCATTGCCGCGACCGTTTTATTTTTTGCCTCCCTATTCCAACTGGCAGATGCTACCCAATGTATCGCTTCATATGCGCTGCGCGGCTATAAAGTGACCAAAATGCCGATGTTCATCCATGCCGTGGCTTTCTGGGGTTGCGGCCTGCTGCCCGGCTACCTGCTTGCCTATCATGTCGATATGGGCATTTACGGCTTCTGGACCGCGCTGACCGTTTCCCTGACGATTGCCGCCATCGCATTGGTATGGTGCCTGGAGCTTTGCAGTAAAGAGATGGTCAGATCGCATAAGGTCGTCTGAAATTTCTTTCAGACGACCTCCATTGATATTTCATTTACGGCTTATTCACTTTTAAGGGAAAAATGTTTTCAACTTCCATTATAGAAAAACTTGCTTACTATGTTTATTGCTTGATTGATCCTAGAGACGGCAATATTTTCTATGTAGGAAAAGGCATAGGCAATCGCGTTTTCCATCATGCCCTAGGTTCATTACAAGAAACAGAAACGCCAAGTGATAAAATTGCCTTGATTAGGGAAATACATCAAAGTGGAAACCAACCCGTGTATTACATTCTGCGGCACAACATCCAAACAGACAAACAGGCTTTTGAATATGAAGCGATGGCAATAGACCTACTCTCCTTAGTCAAACCGAGCCAGCAGCCGCTGACTAATATTCAAGGCGGCACACATTCTTCTGAAGTAGGATTGATGAGCTTATCCGAATTAAAACGAAAATATGATGCGCAAGAATTGAAAACTGATAAACCTATTGTTTTAATTACGATTAATAACGAATACGAGAAACTGAAAAAAGACATTAGATCTGGGAATATTCCTGAAGCCAATAGGGATAAGGAAATTTACGAACGCACACGGAAATATTGGAAAATCGGAAGCCGACGTGAAAAAGCAAAATATGCAGTTGCAGTCTATCGCGGCTGGACATTGGCAGTGTATGAAATCGAAAGATGGATTTCTGCCGACGATATTATTCAAGGTCGTTGGATGTTTGAAGGCAAGCCGTTACCAGAAGGCTCCGACATTTATGAAGAAATCGTGAATAAGCTGACCTATTCTTCCCAAGAAAATTATAA
>NZ_JBQCWZ010000353.1:0-1439 GCF_051956895.1 Neisseria sp. P0021.S006 | reverse complement strand
GTGTACCGTCAAAATCTGGCAGAAAAACATCGGCAAAACCATTATTGCCCATGTGCCGATGCAAAACGGTGCAGTTTTGGAAACAGGTGATTTTGAGCTTGACGGCGTAACGTTCCCTGCCGCTGAAGTACAAATCGAATTTTTAGATCCAGCCGACGGCGAAGGCAGTATGTTTCCAACCGGCAATTTGGTCGATGAAATTGATGTGCCGAATATAGGCCGTCTGAAAGCCACGCTTATCAATGCCGGTATTCCAACCATTTTCCTGAATGCCGCAGATTTGGGCTACACAGGCAAAGAGTTGCAAGACGATATCAACAACGATGCCGCGGCTCTGGAAAAATTTGAAACCATCCGCGCGTATGGTGCGCTGAAAATGGGCTTGATCAGCGATGTATCCG
This sequence comes from Neisseria sp. P0021.S006, assembly GCF_051956895.1. Classification (NCBI taxonomy): domain Bacteria; kingdom Pseudomonadati; phylum Pseudomonadota; class Betaproteobacteria; order Neisseriales; family Neisseriaceae; genus Neisseria; species Neisseria sp. P0021.S006. The sequence continues at coordinate 1,038 of NZ_JBQCWZ010000353.1, read as the reverse complement.
AAGCCGCCACCCGCGCCCATACTCCGAAAGTCGCTTTTGTCGCCCCTGCGGCCGATTATACCGCTTCAAGCGGCAAAACCGTCAAAGCTGCCGACATCGACTTATTGGTACGCGCGCTGAGCATGGGCAAATTGCACCACGCCATGATGGGCACCGCTTCAGTCGCCATCGCTACCGCTGCCGCCGTGCCTGGTACGCTGGTCAACCTTGCAGCCGGAGGCGGAGCGCGTAAAGAAGTCCGCTTCGGTCATCCGTCAGGCACACTGCGTGTCGGTGCAGCCGCCGAATGTCAGGACGGACAATGGACGGCCACCAAAGCGGTCATGAGCCGTAGTGCACGCGTGATTATGGAAGGACAAGTCCGAGTGCCGGAAGATTGCTTTTAAGTTTTCATACGGCCGCAGCACTAAACAAGGCCGTCTGAAAACCAAATAAGCAGATTTTAGTCAGGTAGCGATACCTGCAATGGAGATTAGGGTTGGGCATGAAGCCTGACTAAACACCAAATCAAAGGCAATCTGAAAAGCTCTCAAATGTTCTTGCTCTTTTCAGGCGGCCTGAAGTCAAAAAAACAATCAAAAATTCAAAGGAGAAACACCATGTCCAACCAACTCATTCTTGTTCTGAACTGCGGCAGCTCTTCACTCAAAGGTGCCGTTATCGACCGTAAAAACGGTAAAGTTCTCTTAAGCTGTCTCGGCGAACGTTTGGGTACGCCCGAAGCAGTCATTACGTTCAGCAAAGACGGCAAAAAATGCCAAACAGCTTTGACCGGCCGTAACGATCATGCCGGTGCAGTAGGTATGCTGTTGAAAGAGCTTGAAAAACACGGCCTACACGACCGCATTAAAGCCATCGGCCACCGCATCGCACACGGCGGCGAAAAATACAGCGAATCTGTTTTGATCGACCAAGCAGTAATGGACGAACTCAATGCCTGCATTCCGCTCGCTCCGCTGCACAATCCTGCTAATATCAACGGCATTTTGGCTGCGCAAGAGCATTTCCCGGGTCTGCCCAATGTCGGCGTGATGGATA
>NZ_JBQCWZ010000352.1:0-1440 GCF_051956895.1 Neisseria sp. P0021.S006 | reverse complement strand
GTCTTGGGCGTTTACCGGGACACCTTTGTCTATGTAAAACCGTATAGTTTCAGGTGATGATGGATTCCAAATATTAGCCCTATGCAGGCTATTCCATTTTTCATTAGGAGAAATACGGAATGGATCTAATTTCCCCTCGCTTTCCGCCTTTTGAAGGAAAGCAATATCACCTAGCTCTTCAGCTTCCGCAATTTTTTCTTCAAAACTGGGAGGTGTTAAATTATTTACCATTTAAAAAGTTCCTAATATCTTGTTTAATTGTACCCAAATCACCCCGCCCCGGTTTTTCAAACCTGGGGTCGTGAGATTCGTTTTCCGCCTTGTTCTGCAGAGCAAACAATTTTTTCGTCCTTTTCGGGTCGTTCACATACTCATTCAACTGGCTCTGCGTCATGCCTAATTCATCTGCCGCCTTTATCAAACGGCGGTTTTCCCAACCGTATCTGTGTCCGATGTGGACGGGTGGTTTGATAATATTAGAGATATTTCCTTTTTCTGCATAGCTGCCGTCAGGCAGTTTGATATACCGGTCATACACACTGTCCCTTATCGGTTTGCGCAAATTCGGCCGTTTTAAAGCAGTGGCAGCTCTCCCCGGATCGGGCATAAAACGTCCGAGTTCGTCGTGATAACGCCCATTTGCATCACGTTTGGGGTATGTTTCCTGTGGTTGCGGATCTGCCGGTGGATCTGTTTTTTTGTCAAAGTTGGGTTTCGGCGGATCGTCTTTTTTAGCTGCTTCTCCCCGGGCGTCTTTGTCCAGCATGCGCTTAAAGCTGTTAACGCCTGGTTTGACAACCTGCTTCAATACCTTGCCCGCTCCGACGGCCGTAGTCAAATTTTCTACCGATTGAAGTCCGATCAGTGCGGCTTGCGCACCTCGGACGTCTTGTCCGTAAATCGGTTGCAAGTCATTTAAGATTAAGGAAGCAGTACCTGCTCCAGGTGACTGGAAGGCCTCGGTGACATTGTCCCAGCATCGTCCAAAGTCGTTTGCACAGTTTTGGACATCTTTAAAGGTATCCACCGCCTTTGAACCTACAATGTATACAGGTAAAGAGTTGAGTACTCCTCTAGTAATAGTTTTTCGTGGATTTTGTATTTTTTCCTTCCAGGATTTTTTTGCAAATTCCGAAGCCAAATCCTTCGCGCCTTGGGTAATGCTGCTATTTTTGGATGAGTGTAAATTGTTTCGGTAGAACACAAGGTCTGATTGGGCCTCCGGTGCAAAAACCTCCGGTCGGACAAATTGTTTGCCTTCCGTAGTGAAGAATCGCTGTTGCCTGCCATCTTCATTGAGAAAGGTCTGCCTGGCTTTTTTAAGAAAGTCTTTTGCAGGTAAATCAGTTACCTTTTCTAAAGTCAGCATCCAAAATAAATCGGTTTCTTTGACTGCTTGATGCACTAAGCGTTTTTGAGCATCGGCAACTTGTTGGGCGG
>NZ_JBQCWZ010000351.1:0-1440 GCF_051956895.1 Neisseria sp. P0021.S006 | reverse complement strand
AGATTTCTGCCACACCGTTCAGACGGCCTTGATCATAAAACCGAATGTTCGATTACAGCTCGAAATCGCCCAAATCGTCGGCATTGACTTCCGAATCAATCTGACCAATCAGGTAAGAGGAAATTTCCACTTCCTGCGGCGCAACCTGTACATTGTCAGAAGACAGCCATGCGTTGATCCAAGGAATCGGATTTTGGGTCGCACCTTCAAATCCGGCAGGAAGGCCAACCGCCTGCATACGCAGATTAGTAATGTATTCAACGTATTGAGCCAGAATTTCTTTATTCAGGCCAATCATCGAACCGTCTTTAAACAGATAGGCCGCCCATTCTTTTTCCTGTTCGGCTGCTTTTTTGAAGAGATTGAAACACTCGTCCTGCAATTCATTCGCAATTTCAGCCATTTCAGGATCATCGGCACCGGCACGCATCAGGTTGAGCATATGCTGGGTGCTGGTCAGGTGCAGGGCTTCGTCACGGGCAATCAGCTTGATGATTTTAGCGTTGCCTTCCATCAATTCGCGCTCGGCAAAGGCGAAAGAGCAGGCGAATGAAACGTAGAAGCGGATAGCTTCCAATACATTGACGCACATCAGGCAGAGATAGAGTTTTTTCTTCAACTCGCGCAAAGATACGGTAACAAGCTTGCCGCCGACATTGTGCGAACCTTCGCCCAACAGATTGTAATACTGAGTGTATTCAATCAAATCATCGTAATAGCAGGCAATGTCTTCAGCACGGGCGATGATGTATTTGTTTTGCACAATATCATCGAACACGACTGAAGGATCATTCACGATATTGCGGATGATATGAGTGTAGCTGCGCGAGTGGATGGTTTCGCTGAAGCTCCACGTTTCAATCCACGTTTCCAGCTCGGGAATAGACACTAAAGGCAAGAACGCAACATTCGGACTGCGGCCTTGGATCGAATCGAGCAAGGTTTGGTATTTCAGATTGCTGATGAAAATATGTTTTTCGTGTTCGGGCAGATTGGCGTAGTCAATACGGTCGCGCGACACGTCGATTTCTTCCGGACGCCAGAAAAACGACAGCTGCTTTTCAATTAGTTTTTCAAATACTTCGTATTTCTGCTGGTCATAACGGGCAACATTCACCGGCTGACCAAAAAACATCGGCTCTTTCAGCGCGTCGTTTTTGGTCTTGGAAAAGGTGCTGTATGACATAGTTAAGTGTTCGCAGGACATAGTGGGCTCTTTTTAGATTAACTTAAAATGGTAATATTAATATTGTGAAACTTATCTCTTTTATCTAAAAACATACTTATTAATTATTGAAATCTTTAATATTTTCAATTAATTCAAAACCCTTATTAGCTAACTCTAAAATCCCCGTAAAACAGGTAACTTTTTTTGCAATTTCTCCCATTTTAGAAAGGAGATTCTTACCAGTTTCTGTATTGCTCATGAATTCTTTATAT
>NZ_JBQCWZ010000350.1:0-1442 GCF_051956895.1 Neisseria sp. P0021.S006 | reverse complement strand
GATATTTGCTTTGCGGTCGTTGATGGTACGGGTCAGCTGTTGGATTTTAATCTGATCGCCTTTTTGTTTGGCCGCATTCAGCTGGGTTTGAAGGCGGATAATAGCGGTTTGTTCGTTGCGAATTTCACCTTGTAATACCTGTTTACGTGTTTCTTTAGGTTTGGGTTGTGGTGCAGCAATGGTTGCAGGAATGGTACGAATCGGTGCTTTGCGGCGGATGTCTTGCTGGCTATTTTGCTTGGCCTGGCGTTTCTGTATGCTGTTGCGTAGGAGGATATTCAGACGCGGATTAGCAGCTTCGGCAGTATTGGTAACGCCACCGCTCGGACCATTTAGCAGAATTTTGATGTCGTTATCGACATCTTTATCGTTGAAGAGTGCATCAGTGGTTGGTCCATATGCTTTGGGCAATGGGGTTTTGGTAGGCTTCGTTGGAATTGCTGCTGCCGCTGGTATGGGTTCGGTCGGCTTGACCGAGTCTGTCAGTGCGAAAATCTCGGTTGTAGATCCTGTTAATATATTGGTTTTGTCGGACGATGCAGAAGAGTTTTCAGCGTTAAGTGGTTTGGTTACTGTTTTTTTAATATTGGTTGTGCGGTTTATCGATGTTTTGGAAACAGTTTGTTCTGTGTGTGTAACTTCAGTTTTGGCCGGTTCTTCGGCTGTTGTACTTTTTGCTGTCTTGTTGTCCAATGGCTCCAAATCTAGAGAATGATTCAGGAATTGGGTGGTGGTAGCTTGGTCAGTGTGCACGTTCAGGGCGGCGAGAGTTTGGGTAGATATCTGCTCAGTATGAGGAGAGAAAAAGCTATCCGATCTATGACTTTCCTGAGGGGTAGTTTGTGCCTGAGTGATAGGTGCAGAGGGGTATATTTGAACAACAGGTGTGGTATTGAATATGGCGAAAGTATTAACGGGATATTGCTTGGTTTCAACAGGAGCTATTGCCGTTTGTGTTTCTATAACAGGAACATAGTGATCAGCCGTTGATCTAGTAGTTTTTTGGTTTGTTACTTCTGTTTTATTGAAAATGTTCTGTGTTCCAACCAATTTCGGATCTGTTTGTTGTTCTGTAAGAGTCGAATTCAAATTTAGCTGCTCAGTGTTTGTTTGAGATACATTTGTTTCTACTAGGCTGTACGAATCGGTAACGCGGCAGGTATTGTTGATCTGGTGTGAGGTATAAACAGTGATGCCTTCAACATTGCAGACATACTCGGCAGCGTTGGCGGCGGCGGGGAGGGTCAGGCTGAGGGCAATGGCGGTTTTGCAGAAAAACGGTTTCATAAAAGCAATAGAATCAGATTGTTTGTTTAAAGTGTAATTATACTATGTACACTGTCAGCATCCGCCAACTTATTTTTAGGCGGTGTAAAACTGTGGCTGAAAGGTTGAAAATTGGAATAAAAGGTCTTAGGCCGTCTGAAACTTGTCATATAAAG
>NZ_JBQCWZ010000349.1:0-1444 GCF_051956895.1 Neisseria sp. P0021.S006 | reverse complement strand
GCCCAAGCCCCAAAAGCTTTCCAGCAATACAATAAAACGGCCGCGTACTTTCGGCGGTGCATATTCGCTGACCAGCGACACGGCGACGGGCAGTTGGCCGCCCAAGCCGACGCCGACAAAAAAGCGGCACACCAACAAAACCGTCAAATCAGGCGCAATTGCGCACAAACCTGTGGCAATGCTGTACACCACCATCGTGCCGGCAAAAACGGTTTTCCGTCCGAACCTGTCCGCCAGCCAGCCGCTGAATACCGCACCCAGAGCCATGCCGACAAAGGCAATGCTGACAATCCAACCCAACTGCGCCGGAGCCAACGCCCAATCTTTGCCCAAAGCCGGCAATACAAACGACACCAAGCCTGTATCCATGGCATCAAACAGCCAACCTATGCCGACCAAAACCAGAAGTTTGTAATGAAAGCGGGAGGGCGGCAGATTGTGCAGCCGCGTCAGAATATCCATCACTTCTTTCCTTTGTTTGTGTATGATTGAATTGGGTTTTAGCAATAAATGCTTTAATTTCAGTGACAAACCTAAAACCGAAACATTGTGTCGATTTTAACATTGGTACCCTATGCAAAGAATAGGAAGCGCGTGTTTTTTGGCTATTTTTGAATATATTCATCTCGGCGATAAACCGCATACCATATTAAAACATGAAACAAGAAATCACTTCAGGCCGTCTGAAAGCCGATTATTTGGTTTTCAGACGGCCTGCCGTTTTTTGCAAAGGCTTCCTGCTTGGGTTATGATGTTTATTTGTAATATGTAAACAGACGATTGCCTGTTTTTACATAACAGGCCGTCTGAAACAACGGAGAACGATATGAATGCGGTTGTAATTGCGGTCATCATCATGCTGGCGCTGTCTTTATCGCGCGTGCATGTGGTGCTCAGCTTGGCTGTCGGCGCGTTTGTCGGCGGCTTGGTGGCCGGTATGCCTTTGGAGAATGTAACCAACGCGGCCGGCGATGTGGTGCAGCAAGGGATTATTCCTGTTTTTAACGAAGGCCTGAAAGGCGGGGCGCAAATCGCGCTGTCTTATGCCATGCTCGGCGCATTTGCCATGGCCATCACGCATTCCGGCCTGCCGCAACAGCTCGCCGGCGTGATTATCCGCAAGCTCAACGGCGGCGAAGGCAATGCGAAAGGCGAAGGCGCGGTCAAATGGATGCTGCTGGCGATTATTTTGTGCATGGGCGTGATGAGCCAAAACGTTGTGCCGATTCATATTGCGTTTATCCCGATGATTATTCCGCCGCTGCTGTTGGTGTTCAACCGTTTGAAACTCGACCGCCGCTTGGTGGCCTGCGTGATTACGTTTGGCTTGGTAACGACTTATATGTTCCTGCCTTACGGTTTCGGCGCCATCTTCTTTCCCTCCCTCATGTTGGGCCATATCCGCTCGGCAGGCATGGACACCGGCGGCATCAATGTAATGCAC
>NZ_JBQCWZ010000348.1:0-1444 GCF_051956895.1 Neisseria sp. P0021.S006 | reverse complement strand
AAGCCATTGAAGAAGGGGCAGATGTTGATTTGCGTACACAGGGCGAATACAGCATTATGAGCGAAGATGCCCTATGGAACGCACTGGGGGAATTTCATCAACTGGCTTGGGAACACCTGCGCTCAAGCGTAAATGCTTTAGACAGATACCAAGGCTAAAACATCAAAGGCCGTCTGAAACTTTTGATTTCTCAAATATGTTCAGACGACCTTTTATTCAAACGGCTGTTCAGTATCTATTTCAATTTGGCGCGTATTTTTCCAAGCAGCAATACAGGTTTCATAATCGGTCAACGCTATTTTCACTGTTAACTTACAATCCAGCTGCAAATCCTGTTCCACAATATCGGCCTGATATTGTTTGGCAATCCGTATAGCCTCATTCAAAACAGGATATTCACACTTCAACCAAACTGTCTTTTCGACATTCTTTTCAACAATTTCAGCTATCGCCAATGCCTGAGCTGTTGATTCCTTATAAGCATGAATCAGACCGGGAACACCCAATAGCGTACCTCCAAAATAGCGCACAACTACAACCAACACATCCGTTACGCCGACAGAATCAATCTGCCCCAGAATAGGGCGACCTGCGCTTCCGGACGGTTCTCCATCATCGTTTGCACGAAACTGCATTCCATCCACACCCAATCGATAGGCGTAGCACCAATGTCGCGCCTTGTGATGCTCTTCCTTTAATGGGTCGAGATACTTCTTCACATCGGCCAAAGTGCGAATCGGATAGGCGTACGCGATGAAGCGGCTGCCTTTATCTTTAAATTCAGCCTGTGTCAGTGTGGTAATGGTTTTATAGGTCGTAATCATGCCAAAATATTTTCAGACGGCCTTTGTTATAAAAGGCCGTCTGAACGTTTCACGTGAAACATTAGTTTTTCAGTGCTTCAGTCAGTTGAGGCACAACTTCAAACAAATCACCAACCAAGCCGTAATCTGCCACATTGAAAATCAGAGCGTCAGCATCTTTGTTGATGGCAACAATCACTTTACTGTCCTGCATACCGGCAACGTGTTGGATAGCACCAGAAATACCGATAGCGAAGTATAGTTGCGGCGCAACCACTTTACCGGTTTGTCCGACTTGGGCATCGTTTGGCGCATACTCGGCATCCACTGCCGCACGGGATGCACCAATCGCTGCACCCAAAGCATCCGCCAATGGAGTTAACACTTCATTGAATTTTTCAGCACTGCCCAATGCACGGCCACCGGAAACAATCACTTTTGCCTGAGTCAATTCAGGGCGGTCAGACTGGGAAAGTTGACGGTTTACGAAACGGCTCAGGTTTTGAGCAGGCGCTGCCTCAACATTGACCACTTCTGCATTACCGCCTTGTCCGGCAGCATCAAATGCGGTTGCACGGAAAGTCAGCACCAGTTTTTCAGAATTGGATTGAACGGTTTCAAATGCATTACCGGCATAAATC
>NZ_JBQCWZ010000347.1:0-1453 GCF_051956895.1 Neisseria sp. P0021.S006 | reverse complement strand
TAGAATTGCTGCCTGCTCCTACCGACATTCCTCCAGTTCAAGGTGTTAACCCTAACACTGAAGAAGCCGACAGCCGTCAAGCCAGCGATGAAGAGAAATTCTCTGCATTGGCGTTCAAAATGTTGAACGATAAATACGTTGGTCAGTTGACTTTCATCCGCGTTTACTCTGGTGTTGTGAAATCCGGTGATACCGTATTGAACTCAGTAAAAGGTACTCGCGAACGTATCGGTCGTCTGGTGCAAATGACTGCTGCAGACCGTACTGAAATTGAAGAAGTACGCGCTGGTGATATTGCAGCTGCGATCGGTCTTAAAGACGTTACCACTGGTGAAACCCTGTGTGCTGAAAGCGCACCAATCATCTTGGAACGCATGGAATTCCCTGAGCCGGTAATTCACATTGCTGTTGAACCAAAAACCAAAGCCGACCAAGAGAAAATGGGTATTGCCCTGAACCGTCTGGCGAAAGAAGACCCTTCTTTCCGCGTTCGTACAGACGAAGAATCCGGTCAAACCATTATTTCCGGTATGGGTGAATTGCACTTGGAAATTATTGTTGATCGTATGAAACGCGAATTCGGTGTGGAAGCTAACATTGGTGCGCCTCAAGTTGCATACCGTGAAACTATCCGCAAAGAAGTTGAAGCTGAATACAAACACGCTAAACAATCCGGTGGTAAAGGTCAATACGGTCACGTTGTGATCAAAATGGAACCTATGGAGCCGGGTGGTGCAGGTTACGAATTTATCGACGAAATTAAAGGTGGTGTGATTCCTCGCGAATTCATTCCGTCTGTCGATAAAGGTATCCGCGATACCCTGCCTAACGGTATCGTTGCAGGTTACCCAGTAGTTGACGTACGCGTACGTTTGATCTTCGGTTCTTCACACGACGTTGACTCCTCTCAACTGGCGTTCGAATTGGCTGCTTCTCAAGCCTTTAAAGAAGGTATGCGTAAAGCCAATCCTGCTCTGCTTGAGCCAATCATGGCAGTTGAAGTGGAAACCCCTGAAGAATACATGGGTGACGTAATGGGCGACTTGAACCGTCGTCGTGGCGTTGTATTGGGTATGGATGATGACGGTATCGGCGGTAAAAAAGTCCGTGCCGAAGTACCTCTGGCAGAAATGTTCGGTTACTCAACCGACCTGCGTTCTGCAACCCAAGGTCGCGCTACTTACTCCATGGAGTTCAAAAAATACGCTGAAGCTCCTGCTCACGTAGCTGCTGCTGTAACTGAAGCCCGCAAAGGCTAATCAGAAAAGACCGTCTGAAACTGAAAATAAATTTTCAGACGGCCATTGTTCTTTAATCGATCTTTATATGTAAAGGAATTAGCTCATGGCTAAGGAAAAATTTGAACGTAGCAAACCGCACGTAAACGTTGGCACCATCGGTCACGTTGACCATGGTAAAACCACTCTGACTGCTGCTTTGACTACTATTTTGG
>NZ_JBQCWZ010000346.1:0-1454 GCF_051956895.1 Neisseria sp. P0021.S006 | reverse complement strand
ACGAAAGTCCTGTTTATCGCCGATCCAATGGCAAGTTTTAAAACCTATAAAGACACTACTTACGCCATGATGCGTGAAATGGCAAAGCGCGGTTGGCAGCTTTTTCATACCTTGAGCGGAGAATTGTCCGTCCGTGAAGGCTTGGTGGTGGCTCAGGCGGCGGCATTTGAGTTTGTCGGCGCGAAGAACGATGACGATCATGAATGGTTTAAAGCAGAGGCAAAAGTTCAGACGGCCTTGAAAGATTTCGATGCGGTCATTATGCGCACTGATCCGCCGTTTGATATGCAATATCTGTACGCAACCCAGTTTTTGACGTTGGCACAGCAGCAGGGTGCAAAAGTATTTAACAGCGGACAAGCAATGCGCGATTTCAATGAGAAATTGGCGATTTTGAACTTCAGCCAGTTTACCGCGCCCACTTTGGTTACCACACGTTCCGCCGATGTCCGTGCCTTTTTGAAAGAACACGGCGACATCATCATCAAACCGTTGGACGGCATGGGCGGTATGGGCATTTTCCGCCTGACCGAATCCGACCCCAATATCGGCAGTATCCTTGAAACCCTGATGCAGCTTGATTCACGCACCATCATGGCACAACGCTATATTCCTGAAATCGTACATGGCGACAAGCGCATTTTGATTATCGGCGGGGAAGTTGTTCCGTATGCTTTGGCGCGTATTCCGCAAAACGGTGAAACGCGCGGCAACTTGGCTGCCGGCGGTCGCGGCGTGGCACAGGAATTGAGCGAGCGCGACCGTGAAATTGCAGAAACCCTTGCGCCTGAATTGAAACGCCGCGGCATCTTGCTTGCCGGTTTGGATGTCATCGGCAGCAACCTGACCGAAGTCAATGTAACCAGCCCGACCGGCTTCCAAGAGATCATGAAGCAAAAAGATTTCGACGTTGCTGCCATGTTCGCAGATGCCGTGGCATCTTGGGTAAAACAATAAATCCAAAGGCCGTCTGAAAATTGACCCGACCGTTTCTTTTCAGACGGCATTCTAATGTTGAGTATATGATGAAACCATCTTCCTATGCTTCTGAGAAAAAAGGCAAAAGCGGCATCAAGCGCATTATCAACGCGTTTGGTTATTCCAAAGACGGACTGGCTGCCGCGTATCGTTATGAAAGCGCATTTCGCCAAGTTTTTTGGTTGAACCTGATTTTAATTGTCTTGGCGTTGTTTCTTGATTTCGGCTCGGTCACCAAAATGGTGCTTGTTGTCGCATCGTTTATTTCATTGATTACCGAATTGTTTAATACCGCCGTCGAGGCAGCCGTTGACCATACCTCTACTGAAAAACACGAGCTGGCCAAGCGTGCCAAAGATGCCGGTTCGGCCACGCAACTGATGGCTTTGTTCATGTTATTTATTGTTTGGATTATTGCATTAACTGCTTAAAAATGTGTTAATATGGTAATTCGTTAGGATTAGATAGTATTAATT
>NZ_JBQCWZ010000345.1:0-1457 GCF_051956895.1 Neisseria sp. P0021.S006 | reverse complement strand
CAAATAATCAGCCTGCAAACATAAAAGGCCGTCTGAAAATCAATTTCAGACGGCCTTTTATATTCATCAATCCAATCAGTTTTTCATCGATTGAACCGGAGCCGGGATTCTGCCGCCTCGGTTGACAAATACTTCGCACGAACCTTCTTTAACCGGCATTACAGGCGCGTAGCCCAACAAGCCGCCGAACTCGACGCTGTCGCCGACGGTTTTACCGGTTACCGGAATAATGCGCACGGCAGTGGTTTTGCTGTTGATCATGCCGATGGCGGCCTCGTCGGCGATGATGCCGGAAATGGTATGCGCAGGCGTATCGCCGGGGACGGCAATCATGTCCAAACCAACGGAGCAGACGGCTGTCATAGCTTCGAGTTTGTCCAGTGTCAGCACACCGGCTTCAGCAGCGGCAATCATGCCCTCATCTTCTGAAACAGGGATAAATGCGCCGCTCAAACCGCCGACCGCGCTGGAAGCCATCATGCCGCCTTTTTTCACGGCATCATTCAGCAAGGCCAAAGCTGCTGTCGTGCCGTGCGTACCGCAGACGCTCAAGCCCATTTCTTCAAGAATGCGCGCCACCGAGTCGCCGACAGCAGGGGTTGGTGCTAACGACAAGTCGAGGATACCAAACGGGATATTCAGCATTTTTGAGGCTTCGCGGCCGATGAGTTCGCCCACGCGGGTAATTTTGAAAGCGGTTTTCTTCACAACTTCCGCAACTTTGGTCAATGTCGTTGCATCTGAATTTTCCAACGCGGCTTTTACAACACCCGGGCCGGATACGCCGACATTGATAACGGCATCCGCTTCGCCCGAACCGTGAAACGCGCCCGCCATAAACGGATTATCTTCTACTGCATTACAGAACACGACAATTTTGGCGCAGCCGAAACCTTCGGGCGTGATTTCAGCCGTGCGTTTGATGGTTTCGCCTGCCAGCTTGACCGCATCCATATTGATACCGGCACGCGTGCTGCCGATATTAATGGAGCTGCACACGATATCGGTGGTTTTCATGGCTTCGGGAATGGAACGGATCAGCACTTCGTCCGAAGGCGACATACCTTTTTGCACCAGCGCAGAAAAGCCGCCGATAAACGACACGCCAATAGCTTTGGCTGCCTTATCCAAAGTTTGCGCCACGCTGACATAGGAGTCGGCATGGGTGGCCGCGGCGATTTGGGCAATCGGCGTAACGGAAATGCGCTGATTCACAATCGGTACGCCGTATTTGGCAGACAGATATTTTGCCGTTGCCACCAAGTCTTTGCCGATGGTGGTGATTTTGTTGTAAATATTTTGGTTCAACACATTGATATCGCTGCTGATGCAGTCGTGCAAATCAATGCCGATGGTAATGGTGCGCACGTCAAAATTCTGGTCGGCAACCATTTTGACGGTTTCAAGTATCTCATTACTGTGGAAGTTATTCATGGGGTTCGGCCTTTCTTGCAGGT
>NZ_JBQCWZ010000344.1:0-1458 GCF_051956895.1 Neisseria sp. P0021.S006 | reverse complement strand
GACCTGAACAAGGCGGTCAAACGCGACCCGCGCACCAATATGCGCTCTGCCACGAACAACTGGGACTTCTGGACGCTGCTGCCCGAAGCCCTGCACCAAGTTACCATCGTCATGAGCGACCGCGGCATCCCCGCCAGCTACCGCCATATGCACGGCTTTGGTTCGCATACTTACAGCTTCTGGAACGAAGCGGGCGAGCGTTTTTGGGTGAAATTCCATTTCCGCAGCCAGCAAGGCATTAAAAACCTAACCAACGAAGAAGCCGCAAAAATCATCGCCGACGACCGCGAAAGCCACCAGCGCGACTTGTACGAAGCCATCGAACGCGGCGAGTTTCCGAAATGGACGATGTACATCCAAGTCATGCCTGAAGCAGATGCGGAAAAAGTGCCGTATCATCCCTTCGACCTGACCAAAATTTGGCCGAAAAAAGACTATCCGCTGATTGAAGTGGGCGAATTTGAGTTGAACCGCAATCCCGAAAACTTCTTCGCCGATGTGGAACAATCCGCCTTTGCACCGAGCAACCTGGTACCCGGTATCGGCGCCAGCCCCGACAAAATGCTGCAAGCCCGTTTATTCAATTACGCCGACGCGCAACGCTACCGTCTGGGGGTGAACTTCCGCCAAATCCCCGTCAACCGCCCGCGCTGCCCTGTTCACAGCAACCGGCGCGACGGGCAAGGTCGCGCCGACGGCAACTACGGCAGCCTGCCGCACTACGAACCCAACAGCTTCGGCCAATGGCAGCAACAACCCGACTTCGCCGAACCGCCTTTGAAAATCAACGGCGACGCGGCGCACTGGGACTACCGCCAAGACGATGACGACTATTTCAGCCAACCGCGCGCCTTGTTTAACCTGATGAACGACACACAGAAACAGGCTTTGTTTAACAACACCGCCGCGGCCATGGGCGATGCGCCTGACTTCATCAAATACCGCCATATCCGCAACTGCTACCGTTGCGATCCGGCATACGGCGAAGGCGTAGCCAAAGCCCTTGGACTGACTGTCGAAGATGCCCAAGCGGCACGAGCCAACGACCCGGCTTTAGGTCAACCTGGTTTACTGTAAGGAGGCATTATGTGGATAGAAATTGAAGAACTCTTATCTCAAGCTGTCCGATACAGCCGTTCAAACAAAAAGTAACGGTTTAGATCATTAAGCAGGCCGTCTGAAATACAAAATAAAGTTTCAGACGGCCTTTTTTATGATGAAGTTTATTTGATTGCTTCAGATTCAATGGAACTGGCTGCCCTTATTTCTCAGTAAATCATGGCATGCCCCTCACCATCTCATGCTTCTACTGACAAATAAAAAACCGCACAGCTGCTTGCCGTGCGGTTTTGCTTTTTGTCTGAAGGTTTCAGACGGCCTTACATCATGCCGCCCATACCACCCATGCCGCCCATATCAGGCATAGCAGGTTTTTCTTCAGGGATTTCAGCGATCATG
>NZ_JBQCWZ010000343.1:0-1461 GCF_051956895.1 Neisseria sp. P0021.S006 | reverse complement strand
AAGTAGGGCATGTCGCCATCGGCAATCATTGGTATCAGCATCTTTGCCGTGAGCGCGGTTTGGAACCGGTTGCCTTGTTCCGCAGCCTGATTGCGCGTTACGATATGTTTATCTCCCGCGGTTACGTCAATATCGAAGCACGGGAACGCGCGGGATTCAGCCGTTTTGAGTTGGATATGTTGGAAGATTTTGAGAAAAGTTTGAAACAGGATAAAAAGGCCGTCTGAAACGGTAAAATCATCATGGCACATCATCACGATCATTCGCACGCGCACACGCATACCGACAATAAGCAGGTATTGCGCATTTCATTTTTCGTCGTTGCCGGATTTATGCTGGTTGAAGCGGTCGGCGGCTGGCTGACCAACTCTTTGGCCCTGCTTTCTGATGCGGGGCATATGTTCAGCGATGCGTTTTCGCTGGGCGTGGCATTGTGGGCATTCAAACTTGGCGAGAAACAGACCACGCTGCAAAAGACATTCGGTTACAAGCGTTTTGAAATTTTGACGGCGATGTTTAACGGATTGTCGCTGGTGTTGATTGCGGCGATGATTTTTTATGAAGCAGTCAAACGATTATTTTATCCGCCGGAAATTTTGACGGGCGGCATGTTGGTGGTCAGTATCATCGGATTGCTGGTCAACATCGGCGTCGCCGTTTATATGTTGAAGAATAGTGATACCGAAGAAAACGTCAATATGCGCGGCGCGTATCTGCATGTAATCAGCGATTTGTTCGGCTCGATAGGGGCGATTGTCGCAGCGGTACTGATGATGGCGTATGGCTGGCAATGGGCGGATACGGTTGCTAGCGTATTGGTGGCGGCTTTGGTAGGGCGCAGCGGCTGGAAGCTGTTTAAACAGACTTTGCACATTTTGATGGAAGGAGCGCCGGAAAACATCCATACCGATGAGTTGCTCAGCGTTATCCGCAATACGGAAGGCGTAAAATCCGTTCACGACTTGCATGTTTGGACGATTACCAGCAATATCCACGTTTTGTCCTGCCATATTGTCGTAGATGGCAACATGACGGTTGCAGAGTCCGAACAAATCGCCTACCGCATCGGACATGAATTGGCGCATCACAACATCGGGCATTGTACGATTCAGATTGAAAGCGAACAGCATCCGCATAAAGATGAAGTTTTGTGTTCGCAGGAAGTTCACGAACACCATCACCATTAACCATATTCAGGCCGTCTGAAACTTGTTGGATTGTTCAGACGGCCTTCTAAAATCATCAAAGGAACACTTATGACCCAAGCCGTATTATTCGACCTTGACGGCACGCTTGCCGATACCGCACTTGATTTGGGTGGCGCGCTCAACACGGTATTGCGCCGACACGGTTTGCCTGAAAAAAGCATGGATGAAATCCGTCCGCAGGCCAGCCACGGTGCGAGCGGTTTGCTCAAACTTGGTGCAGGCATTACGCCCGACCATCCGGACTATATGCAAT
>NZ_JBQCWZ010000342.1:0-1461 GCF_051956895.1 Neisseria sp. P0021.S006 | reverse complement strand
GACCTGCACCAAGAAATCGGCAAACCCAACCGTTTCGTATTCGTAGAAAGCTGGAAATCCCAAGCAGCTATTGATGAGCACAATGCCAGCGAACATTTCCAAAACTTCGTCAAATCCATCGAAGGAAAAACCGAAGCATTGGAAATCGTCTTGATGAACCAAGTCCCTGCCTAATCCCCTATTACTTTTAACTCAACCCGGATTATCCGGAACCCTCTTACACTAAGGAAATAAAATGCAAGTTTATTACGATAAAGACGCTGACCTTTCTCTGATCAAAGGCAAAACCGTTGCCATCATCGGCTACGGTTCACAAGGTCACGCACACGCAGCAAACCTGAAAGATTCCGGCGTAAATGTCGTAATCGGTCTGCGCCAAGGCAGCTCTTGGAAAAAAGCCGAAGCAGCCGGCCACGACGTGCGCACCGTTGCTGAAGCAACTAAAGCAGCCGACGTTGTAATGATTCTGTTGCCTGACGAAAACCAACCTATCGTATACAAAAACGAAATCGATCCTAACTTGAAAGAAGGCGCAGTATTGGCGTTCGCTCACGGCTTCAACGTACACTACAACCAAATCGTACCTCGCGCCGACCTTGACGTTATCATGATCGCCCCTAAAGGCCCAGGCCACACCGTACGCAGCGAATTCCTGAAAGGCGGCGGCGTACCTTCCTTGATCGCCGTTTACCAAGATAAAAGCGGCAAAGCCAAAGACATCGCCCTGTCTTACGCAGCAGCCAACGGCGGCACTAAAGGCGGCGTAATCGAAACCAACTTCCGCGAAGAAACCGAAACCGACCTGTTTGGCGAACAAGCCGTATTGTGCGGTGGCGCAGTTGAATTGGTGAAATGCGGCTTTGAAACTTTGGTTGAAGCCGGTTACGCTCCAGAAATGGCCTACTTCGAATGTCTGCACGAGCTGAAACTGATCGTTGACCTGATGTACGAAGGCGGTATTGCCAACATGAACTACTCCATTTCCAACAATGCCGAATACGGTGAATACGTTACCGGCCCTGAAGTAGTGACTCCTGCAACCAAAGCTGCGATGAAAAAAGCGCTATACCGCATTCAAAGCGGCGAATATGCGAAAATGTTCATCCAAGAAGGCGCAACCAACTACGCCAGCATGACTGCCCGTCGCCGTCTGAACGCCGACCACCAAATTGAAAAAGTGGGTGCACAACTGCGTTCTATGATGCCTTGGATCGCTAAAAACAAACTGGTTGACCAAGACAAAAACTAATCTGTCTTTCAAGCAAATGAAACCTGCCTGATTACTCAGGCAGGTTTTTTTATAATTTTAAAACCCAATACACTATAAACCTCACTCAACAAGGCCGTCTGAAGACAATATAAACAACATTTACCCCCAACCTCTATAAACTGTCTTTCATGATTCTCCTAAAATTTCCTTTTAAAAAAACATATTACGAAATAAACGACTATTTTCTATAC
>NZ_JBQCWZ010000341.1:0-1462 GCF_051956895.1 Neisseria sp. P0021.S006 | reverse complement strand
TCAGACGGCCTGCCCAATACATTTGTAGATGGACGCAATGCTTTGTTTTTGCTTTATGCCGCCATTTACGCCAAAGGGCAGGGAATACGCCATATTATTGCCGGCGTGTGCGAAACCGATTTTTCCGGTTATCCCGACTGCCGCGATGTGTTCGTCAAGTCGATGAATGTCACGCTGAATCTGGCCATGGATTACGCTTTTCAAATCCATACGCCCTTGATGTATTTAACCAAAGCGCAAACATGGGCGCTGGCAGATGAAATGGGTGCATTGGATTATATTCGTGAGCACACGCATACCTGTTATAACGGCGTGGTTGGTGGTTGTCATGAATGCCCAAGCTGTATTTTGCGCGAGTGCGGTTTGTCGGAATATTTGGAAAGTAAAAAGGCCGTCTGAATTAAGAGGGGCATATATTTCCAATATCCAGTTGTACGAAAAGGCCGTCTGAAAAATTCATTTCAGACGGCCTTTGGCTATGTATTTTGTTCTGCTTAGAACAACAAATCTGCAGGTTCGCTGCTTGTCGGAGCATCTTTCGCAGGGGAAGAGGCAGGGGTAGTAGCCGGTTCGGAAGCGGCTTTAGGCACAGAAGCAGGAGTATCGGCCGGAGTGGTTGCCGGTTTGGCAGCAGGTTTTGCCGGTTTCACCGGAGTCGGACGAACGCTTTGTTTCGGTTCGGATGCTGCCTTGTTTGTATCGTCGGTAGCATCGACTTCGATTTCAGTTCCTTGAGGCAATACCACATCTTTAGCAGGAGCCGGTTTCGGCATGACTTTAGGTTTGCTGTAAGCATCCGTGCCGCTGGTCCATGCCAAAGACTTCAAAGGCGATTTGAGTTTCACACCTTTGGCGCAGGTCAGACAGTTTGCTGCGCCGGTGCGTCCTTTCAGGATTGCATCCACACGTGCGGCAGGAATGGTTTTGCCGTGCGCTTTTGCCCAGGCAGTAATGCTTTTTTTCAGGGCAGCCGTATCAAGGTTTTTCTTGTCGTATGGGTCGCGATAGGCAGCCAGCCACAAGTTTTGGTTGGCATCTTCGTTCAGACTTGCCATTTGATAGATAACGGAGGCAGGAGAACCTGTTGCGATGGTTTTGGCGAATTCCAATGCGTCAGGCGATTTCATGCGCACGCAACCATGGCTGCGGACGCCGGGTACGCTGGCAGGGGCATTGGTGCCGTGAATGCCAAGGCTTAATTTAGGGTCGCCAAGACGGACAAATACCGGGCCCAGCGGGTTATTCGGGCCGGCCGGTACGCTTTTAACTCCGTCATTGCGTTCTTTTTGGATGGATTTAGGGATATGCCAAACCGGGTTGTAGGCTTTTGCGCCTATTTTATGTTCGCCCAGATTGGTTTGGGTCATGGCTTTGCCGACGGCAACAGGATAAATTTTGCTCAGTTTACCGTTGTCGTAGAGGAACAAACGCTGTTGCGTAATATTGATAACGACGTGTTGTC
>NZ_JBQCWZ010000340.1:0-1464 GCF_051956895.1 Neisseria sp. P0021.S006 | reverse complement strand
TGACTACGAAGCACTCAACGCTTACAAACCGCAGCTCATCATCATCGGCAGCCGTGCAGCCAAAGCGTTTGACAAGTTGAACGAGATCGCACCGACCATCGAGATGACCGCCGAAACCGCCAATCTGAAAGAAAGCTCAAAAGAGCGCATCGACGCACTGGCGCAAATCTTCGGCAAACAAGCCGAAGCGGACAAGCTGAAAGCGGAAATCGATGCTTCGTTTGAAGCGGCGAAAACCGCTGCTCAAGGCAAAGGCAATGGTTTGGTAATTTTGGTCAACGGCGGCAAGATGTCGGCTTTCGGCCCTTCTTCCCGTTTGGGCGGTTGGTTGCACAAAGACATCGGCGTTCCCGCTGTCGATGAATCAATTAAAGAAGGCAGCCACGGCCAGCCTATCAGCTTTGAATACCTGAAAGAGAAAAACCCTGATTGGCTGTTCGTTTTGGATCGTGGCGCGGCCATCGGTGAAGAAGGTCAGGCTGCGAAAGATGTTTTGGACAATCCTTTGGTTGCCGAAACAACTGCATGGAAAAAAGGCCAAGTCGTGTACCTCGTACCGGAAACCTATCTGGCGGCCGGCGGCGCACAAGAATTGCTGAATGCTTCCAAACAGGTCAGCGATGCGTTTAATGCGGCCAAGTAATTCGGCGCGGGCATAGCCGCCCGCTTCTTTCAGACGGCCTAAAGGGTTTGATGATTCACAGGATCAAGCTGCTTGATCTGAAGTCGTTGGATTTGGGCCGTCTGAAAATACATGGTGCAAATGGACAATTTTTGCCTGTTTGCATCTGTTTTTATGATGGGCAGACCTGCCTTTTTCGCAAAATACCTTAACCCTTCTTTCAGACGGCCTTATTTTTTCCGAACCATTTTATGTTTCACAAACCTTCATTTTTAAATGCGGCCAACGGCGTGGCGCTGCTGATATTGTTTGCCGTCAGCCTGTCGGTCGGCGTGGCCGACTTCAAATGGTCCGCCCTGTTTTCGCTATCCGACAGCCAGCAAGTCATGTTCATCAGCCGCCTGCCGCGCACGTTTGCGATTGTGCTGACGGGTGCGTCGATGGCGGTGGCCGGTATGATTATGCAGATTTTGATGCGCAACCGTTTTGTCGAACCGTCGATGGTGGGCGCAAGCCAAAGCGCGGCTTTGGGTTTGCTGTTGATGACCCTGCTGCTTCCGGCCGCGCCGCTGCTGGCAAAAATGTCGGTTGCCGCCGTTGCCGCGCTGATCGGGATGCTGGTCTTTATGCTGCTGATCCGCCGCCTGCCGCCGACCGCGCAACTGATGGTGCCTTTGGTCGGGATTATTTTCGGCGGTGTGATTGAGGCGGTGGCCACCTTTATCGCGTATGAAAACGAAATGCTGCAAATGCTCGGCGTGTGGCAACAGGGCGATTTTTCCGGCGTGTTGCTCGGGCGGTATGAGCTGTTGTGGGCAACGGGAATTTTGGCTTTGTTTGCC
>NZ_JBQCWZ010000339.1:0-1465 GCF_051956895.1 Neisseria sp. P0021.S006 | reverse complement strand
TCTCGTCTAATCATGTGTATGAAAAGGAAAAATACATGTCCGCATCTGCTGTTAAAGAAACACTGAATCCGTTTGAAATTGCACAAAAACAAGTAAAAATTGCCTGCGATCGCCTGAATGCCGACCCAGCAGTATTTGAAATCTTGAAAAAGCCGCAACGTGTTTTGGAAGTCAACTTCCCTGTCAAACTCGACAACGGTACAGTAGAAAACTTCACCGGCTATCGTTCACAACACAATAATGCCGTCGGCCCTTACAAAGGCGGCGTGCGCTTCCATCCCAATGTAAATCTGGACGAAGTCAAAGCCCTGTCTATCTGGATGACCATCAAATGCTGCGTGGCCGGTATTCCTTACGGCGGCGGTAAAGGCGGTATCACTTTGGATCCGCGCAATTATTCCGAAGCAGAATTAGAACGCATTGCCCGCGCTTATTCCGAAGCCATTTCTCCGCTGATCGGCGAGAAAATCGATATTCCTGCACCTGATGTGAACACCAACGGCAAAATCATGTCTTGGATGGTTGATGCCTATGAAAACGTGGTAAAACATTCCGCACCGGGCGTATTCACCGGTAAACCGGTTGAGTTTGGCGGCTCTTTGGCGCGTACCGAAGCCACCGGTTACGGCGTAAACTTCGCCGCCGTCCAAGCTTTGGAAAAACTGGGCAAAGACGTGAAGGGTGCCACTTACGCCATTCAAGGTTTCGGTAATGTGGGCTACCACACCGGTTACTATGCACACAAAGCCGGTGCGAAAATCGTTGCCGTTTCTACCGTTGACGTTGCCATCTACAACGAAAACGGCTTGGATATGGAAGCAATCATCAAAGAATTCCAAACCAAAGGTTTCATCACCAACGAAGCCGGCTACGGCAAAGAAATCAGCAATGCCGAACTTTTGGCTTTGGAAGTGGACGTACTCGCCCCTTGCGCGCTGGAAAACCAACTGACTTCTGAAAACGCTGGTAAAGTCCGCGCGAAAATCGTGGTTGAAGGTGCAAACGGCCCGACTACTCCAGAAGCCGACGTTATCCTGCGTCAAAATGGCGTATTGGTTGTTCCTGATATTTTGGCAAACTGCGGCGGCGTGGTGGTATCCTATTTTGAATGGGTACAAAACCTGCAAGGCTACTACTGGGAGTTTGACGAAGTTCAAGAGAAAGAAACCGTTGTCCTGCGCCGTGCGTTCCGCGATATTTGGAACTTGGCTCAAGAATACGATGTCGACCTGCGTACCGCTTCTTACATGATGAGTATCCGTCGTGTTGAAAAAGCAATGAAGCTGCGCGGCTGGTATTAATCGTTTGAGCGATAGCTAAGAGCAGGCCGTCTGAAATCTGTTTTCAGACGGCCTTAATGTTTTTGATAAGAGCCTTTACAAATTTTAATCCACCTTGATTCCATTTCAATCAAACTCAGCTATAATCCCCTTTTTTGACCTTTCCGGAAAAGACATAATCATGA
>NZ_JBQCWZ010000338.1:0-1465 GCF_051956895.1 Neisseria sp. P0021.S006 | reverse complement strand
TTAACAAAGGTAACAAGTGATTTTGCCTCGCGCATATGGTTTTATCTTTTCGCGTGTCTTGGTCTTCTTTCCTTTTTATGGGCTCCAAAAATTCAAGGGCTGCTTTTCTCGCGCGCGCGCGTATTGGTGTCGAAATTATTTATCCCTCGTCTGTCTTTGTTGGTCATAGCGTAAATAGGCTAAAATCGCGCTGTAAGCGCGTTTCTTTGTTTTGGTAGGGTAGGTATAGGGAAAGGGTCAAACAGTCCTAATTTTTGAGATTTAGGGGCTTCCTGTTAATTTTATGCTTTCTTGGTTGGTCTGCCTGAATGTTTAGACGTAAAAAAGCCCGCCTGTGTTGATCCCGGCGGGCTTGGTTAGGATTTTGGAATTAACCCCATGTAAATGATTAGTCGTCCAGTTCTATATTTGTAGCTAAAACATGAAACCAGCCGTTACCTTTCCGCTGGTGTTGGTAGCCTCTGTTTTTGTGGTTATATTTCAACAATCCATTATCTGCTAATACGCGGCAAACTTTCGCTTCATCGAAACTTTGGGCGATTTCATCGGCAAAGACACGGCGGATTACCCACAATTCCAATTTTTCCCCCTCCTGTTTCCTATATCCTGCATGGTCTTTATTGGTGCTTTTATCGCTCCATTCCATAAACCGCGTGCCTAATGCGTGCTGGGCGATAAAATCCTCTGCCTGCTCAATGATTCGGCGGTCTTCGTGTTTTCCTGCTCCGTTGGCTTCCAGCCATTCATCAAAGCATTTTTTCACGCCTGCCATGCCTACACCTACGGGCAAGCCGGTAACAGGGGCGGCAAGTTCCAAAGCGGAGGCGGCGATAGCAAAGCGTTTTGCTACTCTTCGCGCCTGCCCTGATAATTCGGGAATGGTTGCCATAAATGCGGCCATGCGCTCCGTTGCCTGCTGTTTGGCTTGTTCTAGGTTGTCTAAAAGCTGTCGGATAAATAGTCTTCCTGCCGTTCCGTGATATTTTTCTGCTGATTGGGCGATATGCTCACTCAACAATGCGCCATCTTCAAATCCGTGCAATGTGTCATAAATGCCGTATTGCGCGGCGGCTCTGATACTAGGCAGGCGGGCGGCTTGTCCTGCGTTCCAATCGCCCTTATGGTGCTTCAAGATGGAATCGGGGGTCTTTTCGCCGGTGGAAAACATCATCACTTTCCAGCGGCTTAAAGCGCGGTTTCCGCCTTGTTTTGCGCCTTGCACTTTGTTGATACCGTTCATAACGCTATAAACAGTATCGCCGATAACGTGCGGGCTTGCCTGTCCTATTTCGTCCAACACCAGCAAGCCATCATTGCGGGCGGCGGCTGTGTTGGAAAAGCCTATTTTCGTACCGCTCCAAGACAACAGGCTTCCTGATGGTTTGCCCCATACGCTCAAGGCTACTTTTGCGGCTGTGGTTTTGCCGTCTGAAGAATCGCCCATCAAGTGGAAGCCCCCCGATTC
>NZ_JBQCWZ010000337.1:0-1467 GCF_051956895.1 Neisseria sp. P0021.S006 | reverse complement strand
TTCTATATTGTTATTTCGGATTTCTAGATGGTGAGGATAGGGCGGTAAAGTATCTATTTTTACCGTATCGATAAATCAGCGGTTTCAGACGGCCTTAATCTACCAAGCTGCCGCTCGGATTCAAAATTGCCTTAAATGTATTTCCGTCCAACGACACCAGCAATACCGCATCGCCTTGTTTCAATACATCTTCAGAGTCAGGCTCTACCATCACATAATGCTGTTGGCCGTAAGCATCTTTCACGCGCACCTGCGCCGCATTACCTACCCGAGCTTCGCCCAGCACCACTGTGCCGACGCGGCCGATTAAACTTTCTTGCGAAACGGCAGTGGTTTCATCTTTCGGCATAATTTTGTACAAACCGCTAGCCGTCACTCGCACTAAGGGCAGGGAAAGAAACCAAACGATGACTGCTGCCAGCGTGCCATTCAGATAGCTGCCGAATACAGTGGCAAAGGCCGTCTGAAACAGATAACCCGTCAGTCCGTATACGGCAAGAAATACCACCATCAACATCAACACCGGGATACGTCCGACATACAGCCAGCTCAGGAAACGCACGAATATGCCTGCATCCGCCACATCCAATCCAACCTCGGCGTGCGCGGTTTCGGTCAGACTGTCGGGCAACAGGTTGTCCAACCAGTCACTGATACCGCCTGCCAGCATGGAAATGACTTCCAACACACCGAGCAAAATCATCAGCGCAATGGCAATGCCGAAGATTTCAGTTTCGGGGGCGTTGATTAAATTCCACATATTGCATTTCCTTATTCTTTTTGATTTTTTCTTTATGGGATTTGTATTTTGAATAATACATTTTTAATGTTGGTGGGGTTTGTTTGGATTTTATCTACTTAATATAAGTAAATCTAAAAGCATCCACCCCCAAAAGATATATGCAATCCAAAATAAACGGTATTTGAAGAAGTTTTTAAACTTTATTTGAGTTAGGCATTTCTTCTCCAATAGATCTAAGAGTTTTTGCTGCTCTTGTTTGTCACAGTTTTCCAAGATTTCGGTTTTTAATAATTCTATGGCTTGTTCAATAGAAACTTTCCGTCCATCTGCAATTAATTTGTCTCCATATTTTGTCTTCACGTCATTCATAATAATAACAGCATAGAATCCCATAATTAAAATAGCAGCAACTATTGCGGGTATGGGGTGATTATCACTAAGAGACCAAACCGCGATAGTTGATAACAGCAACCATGCAGCATGGTGATTCAACATCTTATGGCGGTAAGCAATCTGCTCAGCAAGCTCATAAATCTTATTAACAAAATTCATCTTATTTCCCTGCTTTCAATGCCGCCAATCTTTCGGCAATGCGGTGGTTGCGGCTTAAGTCTTCCAGTTCTTTCAGCTTGGCCAACTGCGCCGCATCGGTGCTGCTGTGTACCGAGTTTTGGCGACCCATCACACGGTCGAAGGCATTGCCGCTTTTTTCGGCATCACGGGCA
>NZ_JBQCWZ010000336.1:0-1472 GCF_051956895.1 Neisseria sp. P0021.S006 | reverse complement strand
TTTCGGGTGTGATTTTCAGACGGCCTTAAAGCAGGTTGCTGGCATTTTAGACATGGACAATGCAAACCCTTTGCCGATACCGCCCAAACGCCCACAAGCGCAGCCACGCCCCGAAAAAGACCAAATCGAGAAACTGGCCGCATTGTGGAGAAGCACAGAACCTATCCGCCCCGATTCCCCTGTTATCCAGTATTTGAGATCACGCGGTTTGGAGATGGCGCATTTACCCGAAAACGTCCGTTTCCTACCTGAAAAAGACTATTGGACAACAGTCGAAGATAAGCCGCTTTTGCTTGGCCGTTTCCCCTGTATGGTTTGCGCTATCCGCGATATGGACGAAGAGCTACAAGGCTTACACCTAACCTATTTACAGCCTAGCTATGACAAGCCATGCGGGGAGGACGGACTACACGCCCCGCGCTATCAGAAACTGGCAATCAAAGACCCTGTAACAGGCGAAGCATTACCGGCCAAGAAAATGCGAAACCGTAAGCAAGGCAGCATTTCAGGGCAAGCCGTCCACTTGTTCCCGATTCCTGAAAATGGCCGTCTTGTCATTGCAGAGGGAATAGAAACCGCCCTTGCCGCCCGTGAATTGTACAAGGCTTACGATTGGGGCTTATACGCGGCCTTGAGCGCAAACAGCATGGCAAATTTTCAGTTTTTGAACGGTATAAAAGAAATTGCGATTATTGCCGATAACGACACGCCCCGCCCCGTTGGTTACAGAGCTGCTTATGACTTGGCAATGCGAGCCATTAAGCAGGGAATCAAGGCGAGCATATGGCAAAGCAAAACGCCGGGCTATGACGCACTGGACGAACTGAACGAGAAAAAGCAATCAGACAATCATTTCGGAGGACAGACAGCATGAAAAATACCGAAACAGCGAAGCAGGAAAGCCCCAACGACTACAACCTTGAGAATATCGAGCCATTCCGCCCGCGCCCTCACTTTGAAATCGACAATCGGGGCGTATGGTGGGTAAACGTTAGAACCGATAAAGACGGCGATATTATCGAAGCAGAGCCGCTATTGCTTTCCGACCCTATCGACATCATTGGCACAGGGCAAGACAATGACGGCGCGTATTATCGGATTATCAAGTTTAAAGACAAAATCACACGCCAACAAAAGACCGCCGCCATACCACAAGCAGAAATCGGCACAGTCCAAGGCTGGCAGCGTTTGCAGAATTTCGGCCTAGTCATCATGAGCGGGCGGGCAAAAAGGGAAAGACTAGCAGACTATTTGCAGAAAGAGGGAAGCCCGGCGGCCTTTACCATTACCGACCGCGCAGGCTGGCACGAAGACAGCTACATTATGCCCAGTGGGGAAACCATCACAGCGACCGACAAAGACCCCGCCATTATCTACAACGGCGACACCAGCCAAGCAAAGGCATATCAGCCAAACGGAGAGCTTACCGACTGGCAACAAAACATAGCCCGATATGCAGTAGGAAATAGCCG
>NZ_JBQCWZ010000335.1:0-1472 GCF_051956895.1 Neisseria sp. P0021.S006 | reverse complement strand
CGTCTTCGATGCGCTTGATGAGGCGTTCTTTAATGTCTTGGTTGTCCAAAGTGCTGTCTTCTTTCAGCCAGCCTTTAATATCGACATGGAGGCGGAAATCAGCGGCAAGTTGGTGCTCCAGTGCCGGAATGTCCCATTGCTCTTCCATGCTGTCAGGCGGGATGTGGTAATCAACCAAGTCGCTGATAACGTCGGCGCGGATTTCGCGGGTCAAATCGCTGACGTCTTTACTGGTCAGGATTTCGTTACGTTGATGGTAAATTACTTTACGTTGGTCATTGGCAACGTCATCGTATTCCAAAACCTGTTTACGCATATCGAAGTTGCGGCCTTCGACTTTACGTTGTGCGCCTTCGATTTGACGGGTCAGCAGGCCGTGTTCGATGGCAACGCCGCGCTCGGGTGCCAAGCGGTTGAGGATGGCGGCGGCACGGTCGAGTGCGAAGAGGCGCAATAATGGGTCTTCAAACGACAGATAGAAACGGCTGGAGCCGGGGTCGCCCTGACGGCCGGCACGACCACGCAACTGGTTGTCGATACGGCGGCTTTCATGGCGTTCCGTACCGATAATGTGTAAACCGCCTGCGGCCACAACTTGGTCGTGTTCGGCTTGCCAACCGCTTTCAAGGGCAGAAATTTGCGCTTGTTTTTGCTGTTCGCTCAGGGTTTCATCGGCACGGATGGCTTCGATTTGATGTTTGAGGTTGCCGCCCAAGACAATATCGGTACCGCGGCCGGCCATGTTAGTGGCAACGGTAATCGCGCCAACTTTACCGGCTTGGGCCACAATCAATGCCTCGCGCTCGTGTTCTTTGGCGTTCAGAACGTTATGCGGCAGACCTGCTTCGTGTAACAAGCGGGAAACCAGTTCGGAGTTTTCGATGCTGGTGGTACCGACCAAAACCGGTTGGCCGTTTTTGTGGCATTCGGCAATGTCTTTGACAACGGCTTCAAATTTTTCTTCGGCTGAGCGGAAGATTTGGTCGTTGAAGTCTTTGCGTTGTACAGGACGGTTGGTCGGGATGATGACGGTTTCGAGGTTGTAAATGCTTTGGAACTCGAAGGCTTCGGTGTCGGCCGTACCGGTCATGCCAGACAGTTTGCTGTACAGGCGGAAGTAGTTTTGGAAGGTAATAGATGCAAGCGTTTGGTTTTCGCGTTTGATTTCTACGCCTTCTTTGGCTTCAACGGCTTGGTGCAAGCCTTCGGACCAGCGGCGACCGGCCATCAGACGGCCTGTGAATTCGTCCACAATCACGATTTCGCCGTCTTGGATAACGTAGTGTTGGTCTTTGTGGAACAGGGTGTGCGCGCGCAATGCAGCCATGAGGTGGTGCATTAGGGAAATATTGGCGGCAGAGTAGAGAGAATCGTTTTCCTGTAATAAGCCCATTTGGGTCAGGATTTGCTCGGCGTGTTCGTGACCGGCTTCGCTCAGAATAACTTGGTGTGCTTTTTCATCTACCCAGTAA
>NZ_JBQCWZ010000334.1:0-1473 GCF_051956895.1 Neisseria sp. P0021.S006 | reverse complement strand
ACCACCAAATTTTTTAGCCAAAATAGTAGTCAAAGCAGCAGTCAGAGTGGTTTTACCATGGTCAACGTGACCGATGGTGCCAACGTTTACGTGCGGTTTGCTACGTTCAAATTTTTCCTTAGCCATGAGCTAATTCCTTTACATTAAAGATCGATTAAAGAACAGAGGCCGTCTGAAAAATCATTTCAGCCTTTCAGACGACCTATTTGCCTGATTAGCCTTTACGGGCTTCAGTTACAGCAGCAGCTATGTGGGCAGGAGCTTCAGAATATTTCTTGAACTCCATAGAGTAAGTAGCGCGGCCTTGGGTTGCAGAACGCAGGTCGGTAGAATAACCGAACATTTCTGCCAGAGGCACTTCGGCACGGACTTTTTTACCGCCGATGCCGTCATCATCCATACCCAATACAACACCACGACGACGGTTCAAGTCGCCCATTACGTCACCCATGTATTCTTCAGGTGTTTCCACCTCAACTGCCATGATTGGTTCCAACAGAGCTGGATTGGCTTTACGCATACCTTCTTTGAAGGCTTGAGACGCAGCCAATTCGAAGGCCAGTTGAGAGGAGTCAACATCGTGTGAAGAACCGAAGATCAGACGCACACGTACGTCAACTACTGGGTAACCGGCAACGATACCGTTAGGCAAAGTATCGCGAATACCTTTATCGACAGACGGAATAAATTCGCGAGGAATCACACCACCTTTAATTTCATCGATAAATTCGTAGCCCGCACCACCTGGTTCCATAGGTTCCATTTTGATCACAACGTGACCGTATTGACCTTTACCACCAGATTGTTTGGCATGTTTGTATTCAGCTTCAACTTCTTTGCGGATGGTTTCACGGTAAGCCACTTGAGGCGCACCGATGTTTGCTTCCACGCCGAATTCGCGTTTCATACGGTCAACAATAATTTCCAAGTGCAGCTCACCCATACCAGAAATAATGGTTTGACCGGACTCTTCGTCTGTACGAACGCGGAAAGAAGGGTCTTCTTTCGCCAGACGGTTCAGGGCGATACCCATTTTCTCTTGGTCGGCTTTGGTTTTCGGCTCAACGGCAATATGGATTACCGGCTCAGGGAATTCCATGCGTTCCAAGATGATAGGTGCGCTTTCTGCACACAAGGTCTCACCAGTAGTAACGTCTTTAAGACCGATCGCAGCTGCAATATCACCAGCGCGTACTTCTTCAATTTCAGTACGGTCTGCAGCAGTCATTTGCACCAAGCGACCGATACGTTCGCGAGTACCTTTTACAGAGTTCAATACGGTATCACCGGATTTCACCACACCAGAGTAAACGCGGATGAAAGTCAGCTGACCAACGTATTTATCATTCAACATTTTGAACGCCAATGCAGAGAATTTCTCTTCATCGCTGGCTTGACGGCTGTCGGCTTCTTCAGTGTTAGGGTTAACACCTTGAACTGGAGGAATGTCGGTAGGAGCAGGCAGCAATTCTA
>NZ_JBQCWZ010000333.1:0-1477 GCF_051956895.1 Neisseria sp. P0021.S006 | reverse complement strand
CTTCAAACACATGACCTTAAAACACGGTACCGGCTTGGGTGTGCGCTGGTTCAGCCCGGTTGCGCCGTTCTCCTTCGACATTGCCTACGGCCATCACGACAAGAAAATCCGCTGGCACATCAGCTTAGGCACAAGGTTTTAACAAACATACACCATCCATTCTTTCAGATGGCCTCAGCCATTCCAGGCCGTCTGAACAACAGACAAACAGAAAAATATCATGACCGATACTGCAAACACTTCCACGCCGTCTGAACAACAGCCCGCCCCGCCAAAGCGCAAAAAACGCCTGTTACGCGGCTTTGTCCTGTCCGCCTTGAGCGTATTGACCGTTTCTGCCGGCGCAATCGGCTGGCTGGTCGGTACGGAATCGGGTTTGCATTTCGGTTTGTACAAGATCCCGTCATGGTTCGGCGTCAAAATCTCTTCGGACACACTGAAAGGCACGCTGATTGAAGGTTTTGAAGGCGACAAATGGTTGATTGAAACAGAAGGTGCGGATGTCAAAATCAGCAGCTTCCGCTTTGATTGGAAACCGTCCGAGCTGTTCCGTCCGTCTTTGCACATTACCGAAGTCGTGGCCGGCGACATCGCCATTGTGACCAAGCGCACGCCGCCCAAAGAAGAAGAGCCTTCAAAAGGCCTGCCTGACAGCATAGACCTGCCCGTTACCGCCTATCTCGACCGTTTGGAAACCGGCAAAATCAGCGTAGGCAAGCGTTTTGACAAGCAGAGCGTCTATCTCGACCATCTGCACGCAGCCTATCATTACGACAAAAAAGAACACCGCCTCCACATCAAAACCGCCGACACGCCCTGGAGCAGCTCGACAGGCGCGGTGGTGCTCGGTTTGAACAAACCCTACGTCCTCAATACCGCCATCTACACCAAAGGCCAGCTTGAGGGCGAAACCATACACGGCACGGTGCGCCTGTGGGGCAGCCTGCAAGACGTGTACACCGACCTACTGCTCGACGGCGACAATGTTCATTTGTCTGCCAAATCCACCATCCACCCATTCGCCGACAGCCTCAACGAAACCGTCGGCGAAATCCTGGTTAAAGGTTCCAACATCAATCCGCAGGCCTTCCTGCCCACCCTGCCCAAAGCGCGCCTGAATTTCGACGCCACCACCATTCCGTCCTTTACCGACGGCGTTGCGTTGGAAGGCTCGATTGACTTGGAAAACGACCAAGCCGGTTTTGCCGATGAAAACCATATCCCCGTCAAACGCATCCTCGGCGAATTCATCGTCGACGATAAAGGCACGGTCAAAATCGAAGACATCGGCGTCGGCCTGCTCAAAGACGGCAGCATCGATGTATCCGGCTCTATCGATACCGCCCAAGACCAACTCAAACTCGCACTGGGCATCAACAATACCGGCGCAGACGACTTTGTCCGTCAAAACATCGCAGGCCGTCTGAACGGCAGTATCGACGTCAAAGGCGAAACCTCCTCCCCCGTCGTCAACTGG
>NZ_JBQCWZ010000332.1:0-1479 GCF_051956895.1 Neisseria sp. P0021.S006 | reverse complement strand
GCTATAATCTTCTCCAGTTACAAGAAAATAATGGAATAGAAATAGAAAAACTCATTGCAGCCTATCAAGAGCTTGCTGAAGAAGGATTAGCCCCAGCACAACTACGCCTCATGCGTTTATATGCAGATAATGGCAATGACCAAGAAGCAGTCAAATGGGCATTGAAAGCTGCCGAACAGCAAAATCCTCAGGCGCAATACTTCTTAGCCCAACATTACCAATATTCCAGCTCTTCTGATTTGGAATATTCCCATAAACTTTATCAGCAATCCGCTGCACAGGGATTTATTGCAGCACACTGGCAACTCGGTCTCCAATACAAATTGGGGCAAGGTGTCGCACAAAATCCTGAAAAAGCAATCGAACATTTACGTATTGCCGCCGATTACGACATTGTTCCAGCGCAAACTTCTCTTGCGGAACTCTTAGCCGCATCAAATCCTGCTGAAGCATTGGAATGGTTTGAAAAAGCTGCCGCACAAGGTGACAGCAATGCGAATGTAGCACTTGCCGAAATCTATCTGCTAGGCAAAAACACCGAACGAGACCCTCAGAAGGCCTATCAGCACGCTAAATTTGCTGCTGATCAAAATGATCCGGAAGGTTTGCGCCTTTTAGGTGATATCTATCGCTACGGATTGGGACGAGCAGTTGATGCTGACACCGCACGCCAATATTATCAACGCTCGGCTGATTTAGGTAATCTTGCCGCTTACCAAAAACTTCTGTCTGACAGCGCATTGAATAACCAGCAAAACTATGAGCTAACCAAAGAAATCGCCCTCCAACGTCAGGAAGCCGAGCGTCTGTACAAGCTGGCATTTGCAGCGCACTATGGCTTAAAACGCAAACAGAATTACGCTGAAGCACTGGAGTTATACCATCAGTCCGCAGAACGTGGACACAGTAAATCCCAAACCAATCTAGGTATGATGTATTACTGCGGACAAGGCGTACCTGTCGACTACGCCCAAGCTGCAAAATGGTTTGAAGCAGCGGCCAAACAAAGAGACACGATGGCTCAATATAATCTTGCCTGCCTGTATTATCACGGCATGGGTGTAAAAAAAGACATCAACAATGCTTGCTTCTGGTTGCAAGAAGCCATCCAACATGGACATGAACAGCAAGACGTTCTCAAAGAGCTTCTGACTCAATGGAAGCAATTCTCTCAAAAAGGCTCTACTGATAATTAGAGGCCGTCTGAAATTCTAACTTCCTACATAAATGACATGTCAGCGCTAAAGTAGCCTGTACATGTCATTTTTTTCATTTACCCTTCCTCAACAATCGCCATCTTCAAATCCCATTTCTCCTTAATCTCTTTAGAGTCTTCAGACGGCCTATTCTCTTTGTAAAAAACCAGATAATCTAAATTTAATTTTCTATTTACAACAAAATTTGAAAAATATTTTTCGTATTCGAATAAACTTTCTCAAATATCTGATGCTTTTTTACTGTATCCACTCAATATCTCGA
>NZ_JBQCWZ010000331.1:0-1481 GCF_051956895.1 Neisseria sp. P0021.S006 | reverse complement strand
GATTATTACCAACTGTATCGTGATGGGCCGTGCCGAAGCATTCGCCATGAAAGAGCCTCCTTTGGAGAGCTTGGTTGACGGTATCGGCAACGGCGCAGGTTACGGCATGATGTTGATCATCATCGCAACCATCCGCGAACTGATCGGCTCAGGCAAGCTCTTTGGCTACACCATTTTCCAAACCGTACAAGATGGCGGCTGGTATCAAACCAACGGCTTGTTCTTGCTCGCTCCCAGCGCGTTCTTCATCATCGGCTTCTTGGTATGGGGGCTGCGCACTTGGAAACCTGAACAGGCGGAGAAATAACACATGGAACATTACTTAAGCCTCTTTGTAAAATCCGTCTTTCTGGAAAACATGGCACTTTCCTTCTTCTTAGGGATGTGTACATTTTTGGCAGTATCTAAAAAAGTATCCACTGCATTCGGTTTGGGCGTGGCTGTAACTTTCGTACTCGGCCTGTCCGTCCCTGCCAACCAACTTGTTTACTCGCTGTTGAAAGACGGCGCGCTGGTTGAAGGCGTGGACCTGACCTTCCTGAAATTCATCACCTTCATCGGCGTGATTGCCGCTTTGGTGCAGATTTTGGAAATGTTCTTGGACAAATTCGTCCCTGCCCTCTACAACGCATTGGGTATCTACCTGCCTCTGATTACCGTAAACTGCGCGATTTTCGGTGCCGTATCGTTTATGGCGCAACGCGAATACAACTTCGGCGAGTCCGTTGTATATGGTTTCGGTGCAGGTTTGGGCTGGCTTTTGGCTATTGTCGCTTTGGCGGGCATTACCGAAAAAATGAAATATTCGGACGTCCCTAAAGGTCTCAAAGGCTTGGGCATTACCTTTATCGCCGCTGGCCTGATGGCAATGGCGTTTATGTCGTTCTCCGGCATCCAGTTATAAGAAAGGAATCGGCATGGAGATTATTCTAGGTATCGTGATGTTTACCCTCATCGTCTTGGTTTTGGCACTGATGATTCTGTTTGCCAAATCCAAGTTGGTGAGCGAAGGCGACATCACCATCAAAGTCAATAATGAAAAAGAGCTGACGATGCCTGCCGGCGGTAAACTGCTGGGTGCGCTTGCCAGCCAAGGCATCTTCGTTCCTTCCGCCTGCGGTGGTGGCGGCTCATGCGGCCAGTGCCGCGTTATCGTAAAAAGCGGCGGCGGCGACATTCTGCCAACCGAGTTGTCCCACATCAGCAAACGCGAAGCGCGCGAAGGCTGCCGTCTGTCTTGTCAGGTCAACGTTAAAACCGACATGGACATCGAAGTACCGGAAGAAGTATTCGGCGTGAAAAAATGGGAATGTACTGTCATCTCCAATGACAACAAAGCAACGTTCATTAAAGAACTCAAGCTTGCCATTCCCGAAGGCGAAGAAGTTCCTTTCCGCGCCGGTGGCTACATCCAAATTGAAGCCCCTCCTCACACTGTTGCCTACAAAGACTTCGACATTCCTAAGGAATATCACGAAGAC
>NZ_JBQCWZ010000330.1:0-1484 GCF_051956895.1 Neisseria sp. P0021.S006 | reverse complement strand
ACTTTTGACTGCGGTGCAAGGCCATTTTGCCGAGCACTTGACCAGCTTCGAGCTGATCAGCCGCTTTGCTCTCGATTTATCTTCGGAATTCAGCCAACTCAAAAAGCCTGCTGATGCGGAATGGCATATTTTGATTGAACTTGCAGACTCTGTTCCCGATGCCGGACTGGATGAAAAGCTTGCCGAATTTCTCTATCAAAACGGATGGGAAAACAGCATTTTGGCGCAATCCGAGCAAGAGCGCTCCGACTTATGGACCTTGCGTGAAAATATTTCCGCTTCCCAACGCAAACTCTGCACCAGTATTAAACACGATATCGCCGTCCCTATCGCCCAAGTGGCCACCTTTGTCCGCCAATGCGCCCCTGCCTTGGAAACCCGCTTTCCCGGCATACAGATTGTCTGCTTCGGACATTTAGGCGACGGCAGCCTGCATTACAATACATTCCTGCCCAACGTATTGAGCAACGAAGCCTACCAATACGAAGACGCCGTCAATACCATTGTTTATGAAAACATTCTTGCCTGCCATGGTACGATTGCCGCAGAACACGGCGTAGGCATCATCAAAAAACATTGGCTGCCCCGTGTGCGTACGCAGGCCGAACTTGTTCTGATGCATTCCATCAAAAATCAGCTTGACCCTTATGGCATTATGAATCCGGACAAACTCCTGCCTTCTTTGGATTAACCAATACGAAAAGGCTGTCTGAAACATTTCAGACGGCCTTTTATCTTATCCAAACTATTTCAATGCCGTTTTCCAGTCCAATCCGCCCAAAGACGGTACCTGTATTACTTCATTGGTATCCAAATTGACCGCTGTCAGCTCTCCGCCCCACAACGCGCCGGTATCCAAAGCAATTACTTGGTCTGTATTAACGTAGCCCAACGACGACCAATGCCCGAACACGGTAATATAATCCAAATTCTGCCTATCAGGTGCTTTAAACCAAGGGCGCAGGTAAAGCGGCATTTTCTTCAAAGTGGATTTATATTCGTAATCCAATTCGCCTTTGTACGTCAGCGCACGCATACGGGTAAAGACATTAACAATCATCCGTAGGCGCTCGTAGCCGGTCAAATCATCCGTCCACGCAGTCGGCTTGTTGCCGTACATTTTGCCAAAAAATTTCCTGTACTTTTTACCTTGCAATTCATCCTCGGCTTCACGGGCAAGGCTTTCGGCTTTATCAACCGACCATTGTGGCAAAATACCGGCATGCACCATCACATGCCTGTTACCGCGCACCAAAAGCGGTTGATGACGCAGCCAGTCCAATAAGGATTGACTCTCGGGATGGGACAAAATCGGCTCAACCGTATCGCTGCGCTTGAGCGTTCCTTCACCGCAACCGACGGCCAAAAGATGCAAATCATGATTGCCCAAAACCATTTGCACGCTGCTGTCATGCTCTTTGGCAAATTTCAGGGTTTCCAAGGACTTCGGGCCGCGATTGACAATATCGCCGACCAGCCAAAGG
>NZ_JBQCWZ010000329.1:0-1485 GCF_051956895.1 Neisseria sp. P0021.S006 | reverse complement strand
ACCTTCCTGCCAACCGCGTCAGCAATGACGACCTTGCCAAAAAAGTGGACACTTCCGACGAGTGGATTACCACGCGTACAGGTATCAAATTTCGCCATATTGCAGACGACAGCGAAAAAACCAGCGACTTGGCCGCCGAGTCAGCGCGCCGCGCCTTGACAGATGCCGATTTGCAGGCTGACGATATCGATCTGATTATCGTCGCCACAGCCACTCCAGACATGCAGTTCCCCTCCACGGCGACCATCGTGCAGCAAAAATTAGGCATAACCAACGGCTGCCCTGCCTTTGACGTACAAGCCGTGTGCGCCGGTTTTATGTATGCCATGACCACTGCTAATGCCTACATCAAAAGCGGCATGGCGAAAAACGCTTTGGTTATCGGCGCAGAAACCTTCAGCCGCATCGTTGATTGGAACGACCGCACCACCTGCGTCCTCTTTGGTGACGGCGCAGGCGCGGTTGTCTTAAGCGCATCTGACGAACCGGGCATCATCCACGGCAAACTCAAAGCCGACGGCAACTACCTCAACCTTTTAAACGTCCCCGGACAAATCGCTAACGGCCAGGTTTGCGGCTCACCCTACATCAGTATGGACGGCCCCGGCGTATTCAAGTTTGCCGTCAAAATGCTGGCAAAAATTGCAGATGACGTTATCGAAGAAGCCGGTTACACCGCCGATCAAATCGATTGGATTGTGCCGCACCAAGCCAACAAGCGCATTATCGACTCTACCGCCAAACACTTGGGCTTGAGCATGGACAAAGTGATCTTGACCGTCCAAGACCACGGCAACACTTCCGCCGCCTCCATTCCACTGGCACTGGATGTCGGCATTAAAAACGGCCAAATCAAACGCGGACAAAACCTCTTGCTCGAAGGCATCGGCGGCGGTTTTGCCTGGGGTGCGGTTTTAGTGAAATACTAACGATTGGGCCGTCTGAACACCTCTTTCAGACGGCCTATTCTGCTCAAACCCATGAAATCCCTAACGTTTGCACTCTGCATCAGCAGCCTGTTTTTAAGCATAACGGCTGTAATATTGCCCAAACTGGCAATTGCCTATCTCGCGCTAAGTGCATACGTTTTCCTGCTTTACTACCAAGACAAACAGCGCGCACGCAAGCACGGCAGGCGCATACCCGAAGCAAAATTGCACCTGCTCAACCTGCTTGGTGGCTGGCCGGGCGGTTATTGCGGCAGCCTCATATTCCGGCATAAAACCAGCAAACCCGGATTTGTCCGCACCTTCCGGCTGACCACCGCAACCAATACTGTCGCCACCCTCCTTCTGCTGGCAGACACCCTCAAACATTCAAACCAATAAGGAATTACCATGTCTTTCGCATTCTTCTTCCCCGGACAAGGCTCACAAAGCCTAGGCATGATGAACGGCTTTGCCGAGCAAGCCATCGTTAAAGCCACATTTGACGAAGCTTCCGCCGTATTGGGTCAAGACCTGTGGGCAATGATTAACGGCGAAG
>NZ_JBQCWZ010000328.1:0-1485 GCF_051956895.1 Neisseria sp. P0021.S006 | reverse complement strand
CTTCGCCGTTAATCATTGCCCACAGGTCTTGACCCAATACGGCGGAAGCTTCGTCAAATGTGGCTTTAACGATGGCTTGCTCGGCAAAGCCGTTCATCATGCCTAGGCTTTGTGAGCCTTGTCCGGGAAAGAAGAATGCGAAAGACATGGTAATTCCTTATTGGTTTGAATGTTTGAGGGTGTCTGCCAGCAGAAGGAGGGTGGCGGCAGTATTGGTTGCAGCACTCAGCCGGAAGGTGCGGACAAAACTGAGTTTGCTGGTTTTATGCCGGAATGCGAGGCTGCTGCAATAACCGCCCGGTCAGCCGCCAAGCAGATTGAGCAGGTGCAATTTTGCTTCGGGTATGCGTCTGCCGTGGTTGCGTGCGCGCTGTTTGTCTAGGTAGTAAAGCAGGAAAACGTATGCACTCAGTGCGAGATAGGCGATTGCCAGTTTGGGCAATATTATAGCCGTTATGCTTAAAAACAGGCTGCTGATGCAGAGTGCAAACGTTAGGGATTTCATGGGTTTTAGCAGAATAGGCTGTCTGAAAGGGATGTTCAGACGGCCCAACCGTTAGTATTTTACTAAGACCGCACCCCAGGCAAAACCGCCGCCGATGCCTTCGAGCAAGAGGTTTTGTCCGCGTTTGATTTGGCCGTTTTTAATACCGACATCCAGTGCCAGCGGAATAGAGGCAGCGGACGTGTTGCCGTGGTCTTGGACGGTCAGGATCACTTTGTCCATGCTCAAGCCCAAGTGTTTGGCGGTAGAGTCGATAATGCGCTTATTGGCTTGGTGCGGCACAAGCCAATCGATTTGATTGGTGGTATAACCGGCTTCTTCGATAACGTCATCTGCGATTTTGGACAGCATTTTGACGGCAAACTTGAATACGCCGGGGCCGTCCATGCTGATGTAGGGCGAACCGCAAATCTGGCCGTTGGCAATTTGTCCCGGGACGTTCAAAAGGTTGAGGTAGTTGCCGTCGGCTTTGAGTTTGCTATGGATAATGCCCGGTTCGTCAGATGCACTTAAGACAACCGCGCCCGCACCGTCACCAAAGAGGACGCAGGTGGTGCGGTCGTTCCAATCGACGATGCGGCTGAAGGTTTCAGCGCCGATAACCAAAGCGTTTTTCGCCATGCCACTTTTGATGTAGGCATTGGCAGTGGTCAGGGCATACATAAAACCGGCGCACACGGCTTGTACGTCAAAGGCAGGGCAGCCGTTGGCAATGCCCAATTTTTGCTGCACGATGGTTGCCGTAGAAGGGAACTGCATATCGGGGGTAGCTGTGGCGACGATAATCAGGTCGATATCGTCAGCCTGCAAACCGGCATCTGCCAAGGCGCGGCGCGCTGACTCGGCGGCCAAATCGCTGGTTTTTTCGCTGTCGTCTGCAATATGGCGAAATTTGATACCTGTACGCGTGGTAATCCACTCGTCGGAAGTGTCCACTTTTTTGGCAAGGTCGTCATTGCTGACGCGGTTGGCAGGAAGGT
>NZ_JBQCWZ010000327.1:0-1487 GCF_051956895.1 Neisseria sp. P0021.S006 | reverse complement strand
GCCGTTGTCGCTGACGCGAATCAGGCGGATGCCGCCGCCCGCCAGTTCGACATCAATCGCTGTCGCGCCTGCATCGATACTGTTTTCAACGATTTCTTTTAAGGCGTTGGCAGGGCGTTCGACCACTTCGCCGGCGGCGATTTGGTTGACAAGATGGTCGGGCAGGGCGGCAATTCGGGACATCGGTTTCTTTCAAAAAAGCAACGGAGGAAGAGAAAATTACAGGTATTTGCGCATCAATTCGCATTCGACGCGGACAGTTTTGTTCAGCTGCAACACGGCAGTACCGAGCGACTCGTAGCGGTTGAGGCGATAGAAAGGCACGGAATTGAGCGAGGCATACAGTTTGAGAAAGCTGAGGCCTGCATTTCGTGCCATTTCTTCGGCGCGGCTGAGCAGGGCCGTGCCCAAGCCGAGATTGTGGAAGAGCGGATGGACGTATAAGGCGTCCAGTTGCGCTTCTTTGAAATCGACTTGGAAGAAGCCTTGAATCAGCCCTTTGTATTCGACCACCCACAAGGCTTTGTTTTTATCGGAGATGGTTTCCAAATAGCTGTTGATGTCGAGCAGACTTTCCCATGTGTGCATAATGGTTTCATCGTAACTGCGGATGCAGGCGTATTGAACGGCGTGCAGATGGGCATTGTGTATGTCTTGGCAGTCTTTTTCGGTTGCCGGACGGAGGATGGTCAGAAGGCTCATGTCGGATGGTCGGAAAAATTGATTTCAGACGGCCTTTGGCAATCAAAGGCCGTCTGAAAAAAGTGGGTAAGGTTACAGGCTTTGATGTAAGGTTTGTGCGGTTTGGAACGCGTTGTCCGCATCATTGGCCAAGACGGTAAAGTGGCCCATTTTTCGGCCTTTACGCGCGGCTTTTTTACCGTAAAGATGCAGATGTGCATTCGGGTTGCTTTGCAATGGCAGCCATTCGGGTTCGCCGCCGTCTTCCTTCCAAACGTCGCCCAAAATATTCGCCATACAGCAAGAACTCAGCAATTTGGTGTCAGCCGGAGGCAGGTTGCACATCAGGCGGACCTGTTGCTGGAATTGGTCTGCCGCGCAGGCGTCGATGGTATGGTGGCCGGAATTGTGCGGACGCGGCGCGATTTCGTTGACGACCAATTCATGTGTGTTGCCGACAACAAACATTTCTACTGCCAATACGCCGACGTAGTTTAATTCATCGGCCAAACGCTGCGCCATTTGTCGCGCCTGTTGCTGCACGTCGGCACTCAGTCGCGCAGGGACGATGGAGTAGGCGAGGATGCCGTTTTCGTGAATATTTTCGGCAGGGTCGAAAGTCTGCACGTTGTCATTGTTCAGACGGCATACGATAACGGAAATCTCGCCGCGCAAATCCACCATTTTTTCCAAAACGCAATCCACGCCGCCGTGTTCGGCAAACGCGGCTTTGAGTTCATCCAATGTTTTTACGCGGATTTGGCCTTTGCCGTCGTAGCCCAAAGTGGCAGTTTTCAGGATGCCGG
>NZ_JBQCWZ010000326.1:0-1487 GCF_051956895.1 Neisseria sp. P0021.S006 | reverse complement strand
GACTTGTTCGCTGTAAAATCTCTCTCGCAAACAGGATCGATAAATGGAAAATTCATTAAAAGAAGCCGCCCTGCAGTTCCACGAATTCCCCGTGCCGGGCAAAATCTCCGTTACCCCAACCAAATCTTTGGCTACTTCTAAAGACTTGGCGTTGGCGTACTCTCCGGGCGTAGCTGCTCCTTGTATGGAAATCCATGCCGATCCTCAAACTGCCTACAAATACACTGCCAAAGGCAATTTGGTTGCCGTGATTTCCAACGGTACCGCAGTGTTGGGTTTGGGCAACATCGGCGCATTGGCCGGCAAACCTGTAATGGAAGGCAAAGGCGTATTGTTCAAAAAATTCGCCGGCGTTGACGTATTCGATATCGAAATCGATGAAAAAGACCCGCAAAAACTGGTAGACATCATCGCTTCTTTGGAACCGACTTTCGGCGGTATCAACCTCGAAGACATCAAAGCGCCTGAGTGCTTCTACATCGAACGCGAATTGCGCAAACGCTGCAAAATCCCCGTATTCCACGACGACCAACACGGTACCGCCATCATTACCGCTGCCGCTGTACTGAACGCTTTGCGTTATACCGGCCGCAAAATCGAAGAAGCAACTTTGGTGTGCTCCGGTGCAGGTGCCGCTGCGATCGCTTGCTTGAACCAATTGCTGGATTTGGGGCTGAAACGTGAAAACGTAACTGTCTGCGACTCCAAAGGCGTGATTTATAAAACCCGCGAAGACAAAGACCGTATGGACGAGTCCAAACAATTCTACGCCATCGAAGACAACGGCCA
This sequence comes from Neisseria sp. P0021.S006, assembly GCF_051956895.1. NCBI lineage: Bacteria > Pseudomonadati > Pseudomonadota > Betaproteobacteria > Neisseriales > Neisseriaceae > Neisseria > Neisseria sp. P0021.S006. Next base: position 698 of record NZ_JBQCWZ010000326.1, on the reverse strand, counting down.
ACGCGTATTGGCTGATGCCGTTAAAGGTAAAGACATCTTCTTGGGTCTGTCCGGCGCAAACCTGCTGACACCTGAAATGCTGAATACCATGAACGAAAAACCAATCGTGTTCGCTATGGCAAACCCAAATCCGGAAATTCTGCCTCCTTTGGCAAAAGAAACCCGTCCGGATGTGGTAATCGGTACCGGTCGCTCAGACTTCCCGAACCAAGTAAACAACGTATTGTGCTTCCCATTCATCTTCCGTGGCGCATTGGATGTCGGCGCGACCACCATCAACGAAGAAATGAAACGCGCTTGTGTATACGCTTTGGCTGACTTGGCAATGGAAGAAGTGCCTGAGGAAGTGATTGCTGCTTACGGTAAGAAATTTGAATTCGGCGCGGAATACCTGATTCCTACCCCATTCGATTCCCGCCTGTTGCCTCGCGTTGCTACAGCTACTGCTAAAGCAGCAATGGAAAGCGGCGTGGCTACCCGTCCAATCGCTGATTTGGATGCGTATACTGCTAAACTGGCCGGTTTGAAATTGTAATCCGGTAAGTAGTATTTGATTGAAAATGCCGTCTGGAAGTTGTATTTCAGACGGCATTTTTGTTTATTGGGTATTTTAGAAATGGCTTAATGCAGCAATCGGAATGAAGAACATGATAATCTGCTGCTTCAAAATGGACTGGGGAATATGGATTGCTTTTTAA
>NZ_JBQCWZ010000325.1:0-1489 GCF_051956895.1 Neisseria sp. P0021.S006 | reverse complement strand
AACACGCCCTTTATTTTTCCGTTTCAGACGGCCTTTATTATTTAAGGCCGTCTGAAAATCGGTTTACCTTGCTATATTAAACATTCACTTTCTCGGCTACTTCGTTGTAGCTGTCGATTTCATTGAAATTCATGTAGCGGTAGATTTGGTCGCCCTGCTCATTGATGATACCGATATTGGCTTGGTATTCTTCAACAGTCGGGATTTTACCCAGTTTGGAGCAGATTGCCGCCAACTCAGCCGAACCAAGGTAAACAAAGGTGTTTTTACCCAAACGGTTCGGGAAGTTACGGGTAGAAGTGGACATTACAGTCGCGCCCTCGTGTACTTGTGCTTGGTTACCCATACACAGTGAACAACCCGGCATTTCCATGCGCGCGCCGGCGCGGCCGAGTACGCCGTAGTGGCCTTCGTCGGACAACTCTTTCGCGTCCATTTTGGTCGGCGGTGCTACCCACAGGCGGACGGGGATGTCCGCTTTACCTTCCAAGAGTTTGGAAGCGGCGCGGAAGTGGCCGATGTTGGTCATGCACGAACCGATGAACACTTCGTCGATTTTGGTGCCGGAGCGTTCGGACATGAAGCATACGTCGTCCGGGTCGTTCGGACAGGCGATAATCGGCTCTTTGATGTCGTCCATGTTGATTTCAATCACGGCTGCGTATTCGGCATCTTTATCCGCTTCGAGCAATTCAGGATTTGCCAACCATGCTTCCATGGCTTTGATACGGCGTTCCAAAGTGCGCGAATCTTGATAGCCGTCGGCAATCATATTTTTCATCAACACAATATTGGATTTCATGTACTCGATAATCGGCTCTTTGTTGAGCTTCACAGTACAGCCTGCAGCAGAACGTTCGGCAGACGCGTCAGTCAATTCAAAGGCTTGTTCCACTTTCAAATCAGGCAGACCTTCGATTTCGAGGATGCGGCCGGAGAAGATGTTTTTCTTACCGGCTTTGGCAACGGTGAGCAAACCTTGTTTAATTGCGTAAAGCGGAATGGCGTTCACCAAGTCACGCAGGGTTACGCCCGGTTGCAGTTTACCGCTGAAGCGCACCAATACAGACTCAGGCATATCGAGCGGCATTACGCCGGTAGCTGCTGCAAAAGCAACCAAGCCGGAGCCGGCAGGGAAAGAAATACCGATAGGGAAACGGGTGTGGCTGTCGCCGCCGGTACCGACTGTATCAGGCAACAACAGACGGTTGAGCCATGAGTGAATCACGCCGTCGCCCGGACGCAGGGATACACCGCCACGGGTAGAGATGAAGGCAGGCAATTCTTTATGGGTTCTGACATCGACAGGTTTTGGATAAGCCGCAGTGTGACAGAAAGACTGCATCACCATATCGGCGGAGAAGCCCAAACAAGCCAATTCTTTCAGCTCGTCGCGGGTCATCGGGCCGGTAGTGTCTTGCGAGCCGACCGTCGTCATACGCGGTTCGCAGTAAGTACCCGGGCGCACGCCTTGTCCGTCGGGCAGACC
>NZ_JBQCWZ010000324.1:0-1493 GCF_051956895.1 Neisseria sp. P0021.S006 | reverse complement strand
GTTGATGCGGTCGTCGTCAGTGGCGGAAAAGCAGATACGGCATTCAGGCCGTCTGAAAATATGTTTGCCAGCCATATTGAAACAGGGCAGATTTACCGTTTGAATAGGCCGTCTGAAAAATTGGATTTGGCGGGTTTGGGAAATCAAACCGTCGCCGCCGTTGCCGGTATTGCCAAGCCGGAGCGTTTTTTCAATACGTTGCAAAGCCTGAATATCGCTTTGAAACAAACCGTTGCCTTGCCTGATCATGCAGATATTACGGCCGCGGATTTGCCGGACGCAGATGTGGTGATTATCACGGAAAAGGATGCGGTCAAATTTTCAAACGGCCACGACCTGAATCATGTGTGGGTCTTGCCTGTTTATGCGATAATTAAGCCGGACTTGGCGGCGTTTGTATCCGCGAATGTTTCAATCTAAATGCTTATAGATGTTTCACAGATGTTTTAAAGATGGTCTTCAAACTACGCGATAGGAGTAAATCATGAAGTTAAAATATTTGTTGGTCGCTTGTGCAGCTTTATTTGTATCTACTCAAAGTTTAGCTGCCAAACCAAGTGATGAATCTGCAATGAAATGGTTGGAGATTCAAGGGATAAGCAATAATTATAGCGAGAAAGTGCAACGTTCTTTGTAGATGGTGAATAAAGAGGACAATGAGCGCTTGTTAACGATGACGCCCAAAGCTCAAAAAGCGCAGATGAAGGCGGTCATCAGCCGTTATATGAAAAACATGCAAGATGATTTGAGCCGCCCTGAGTTGAAAAAACAATGGTTGGATGAAGAAAAGCGTGCCGTACAGAAAGTATTTACACGAGAAGAAGTCGATGTACTCAACAGCTTCTTCTCTTCCCCTCGGGGCAAGGGTATTTTGAAAAAAATCAATCATCTCAGACAGCATGGCGGAGATATTGACAATGTGCTGAGCCAAGCAGACGTGGATAGCATAGTAAAAGTATTTGAGCATGGGGCCGGTAAGTCTGCATTTGAAAAGATAGAACGTTTCGACAAATTGAATGATGAGATTGTTAAAAAGACAATGAGCAACAACTATATCAACGCAAGCAGGAAATATACGCCCGCTTTTGAGGCGCAAACGCGTGATATTTTGTGTAAGGGCAATAAACATTCTTCGGAATGTGCCAAATAATGTGCAGGCCGTCTGAAAATATTGATATTTATACTGTCCGAATCATCTCAGATGGCCTTGATATAACTACCGAAAGTAACCCCATGGAAAAAAAATTCTTAGACATCCTCGTTTGTCCTGTAACCAAAGGCAAACTCGAATACCATCAAGACAAACAGGAATTGTGGAGCCGTCAGGCGAAGTTGGCTTATCCGATTCGTGACGGCATCCCTTATATGTTGGAAAACGAAGCGCGCCCGTTGAGCGAAGAGGAACTGAAGGCATGACCGAATTTGTCGTATTGATTCCGGCGCGGTTGGATTCTTCACGTCTGCCGGGTAAGGCTTTGGCCGATATTCACGGT
>NZ_JBQCWZ010000323.1:0-1497 GCF_051956895.1 Neisseria sp. P0021.S006 | reverse complement strand
GGGTCCTGACTTTGAAAGCAAATTCGGCCTGACCGGCGCAACCGGCTTAGGTATGGCTTCTGCAACATTCGGCCTGGTATTCGGCGGTTTGATCGGTGGTCCTGTTGCACGCCGTCTGATCAACAAATTGGGCCGTAAACCTGTCGTCAAAACTGCCAAATCCGACGACAACGATGCTGCCGACGACATCTTCGAACAAGCACAGCGTACCCGCCTGATTACTGCGGAATCTGCTGTCGAAACCCTGGCTATGTTTGCCGGCTGTTTGGCATTTGCCGAAATCGTGGATGGCTACGACAAAGCCTTCTTCGACTTGCCTAAATTCGTATGGTGTCTGTTTGCAGGTGTGGTCATCCGCAACGTCCTGACCTCAGCCTTCAAAGTCAATATGTTTGACCGCGCCATCGACGTATTCGGTAACGCTTCCCTGTCACTCTTCCTTGCCATGGCTCTTCTGAATCTGAAACTGTGGGAGTTGACCGGTCTGGCAGGCCCTGTGACCATCATCTTGGCCGTACAAACCGTTGTGATGATTCTGTACGCCACTTTCGTTACCTACGTCTTCATGGGTCGCGATTACGACTCTGCCGTATTGGCGGCAGGTCACTGCGGCTTCGGTTTGGGTGCCACCCCGACCGCCGTTGCCAACATGCAGTCCCTGACCCAAACCTTCGGCCCGTCGCACAAAGCCTTCCTGATTGTACCTATGGTCGGTGCGTTCTTCGTTGACTTGCTCAACGCCGCCATCCTCTCCGGCTTTGTCAGCGTCATCAAAGGCTGATACATCTGACATAGAAAAGCACTTGCCGCATTTACTTGCTGCAAGTGCTTTTGTTATGATAGGCACGTCAGGCCGTCTGAAAGGCCGTCATCTTCAGGAGTACCCATGTACAAAAAAACCGCTTCCGTATTGATTTTAAGCACGATTCTTCTTGCTGCATGCAGCAAAGAAGAGCCGAAAGCCGCGCTTGATTGCGCCCAACCGGCCACACTGCAAAACATCCGTACCACCATCGAAGACACCCTCAAACAACAAGCGCGCTCCTTTGCCCGCAATGACAGCCGCCAATTCGTTGATGCCGACAAAATCATCGCCGCCGGCCTCGAATTAGAAACCCTGCTTGAAGACGCCAAAGAAACCGAAGACAACGGCAAAGCCATCTGCCGCGCCAACCTCAAAATCCACATTCCCGACACCATCCTCAAAACGGCTATAGACAACAGCCCGCTGATTTACGGCAACACCCCGTTGTCCGACATGCTCGAACAAAAACTAATGGGCAGCAACCTGACTTTTGAAAACAACACGTTCAGCACCACCCTGCTCTACACCCCCGACAAAGACGGCAAACTGGTTCTCGAAGACAACACCCTGAGCACCACAGCCCAAACCCTTTCCGCCACCCTACTGCCCTACGGCGTGAAAAGCATCGTCATGATAGACGGCAAACCCGTATCCAAAGAGCAGGCCATCAAGCTGCTGCAAAACCCAAACAC
>NZ_JBQCWZ010000322.1:0-1497 GCF_051956895.1 Neisseria sp. P0021.S006 | reverse complement strand
CTCTCTGTCTGCTGTAAACCACATCCAAGATCAGACTCAAGCTTCTGTAATCTGATAGGATGGTGATTTTCAGGGTTTTTCTCTGAAATCAACGGATAAGGCCGTCTGAAACCAAAATATAAGGTTTCAGACGGCCTTTATTTTGTAAACAATCTGACGAAAAATTCCAAATTGGGCTAAAATACCGCATTCTTCTGTCTACCAAAGAGATACCCAAAATGTCTGAAATCAGCTTGAAAAAAATCTACTCCGGCAAAGTACGCGATTTGTACGAAATTGACGATAAACGTATGTTGATGGTTGCTTCCGACCGCCTGTCTGCATTCGATGTGATTTTGGATGATCCGATTCCGGGTAAAGGGGAGATTCTGACGCAGATTTCCAATTTTTGGTTTAAAAAACTGGCTCATATCATGCCTAACCATTTTACCGGTCAGACGGTTTACGATGTTTTGCCTGAAAACGAAGCTAAAGCTTTGGAGAAACGCGCCGTCGTGGCTAAAAAACTCACTCCGGTGAAAGTGGAGGCTATTGTGCGCGGTTATCTGGCAGGCAGCGGTTGGAAAGATTATCAAAAGACAGGCTCTGTCTGCGGCATTCAACTGCCTGAAGGTATGCAGGAAGCGCAACAACTGCCTGAAGTGATTTTTACGCCATCGACCAAAGCCGCAGTGGGCGATCATGATGAAAACATCAGCTTTGAAGAATGCGAACGCATTATCGGTAAAGAATTGGCGGCGGAAGTGCGCGCCAAAGCTATTCAGCTTTACACAGAAGCGGCCGAATATGCGAAATCTCGCGGTATTATTATTTGCGATACCAAATTTGAATTTGGTTTGGATGAAGAAGGTACGCTGACTTTGATGGACGAAGTGTTGACGCCAGACTCCAGTCGTTTTTGGCCTGCAGACCAATACAAAGTCGGCACCAATCCGCCGTCTTTTGACAAACAATTTGTCCGCGACTGGCTGGAGCAAAGCGGTTGGAATAAAAAAGCGCCTGCGCCTAAAGTGCCTGCCGATGTGATTCAAAAAACAGTCGAAAAATATCAGGAAGCATTGACTTTGCTGACTCAGGATTGATTTTTAAGTTTGAAGGCCGTCTGAAAAGGATATGTTTCAGACGGCCTTTTTATTGTATAAATACTGGATTTTAAGGATGGTTGCCTTTATAATCGAGAGTTGTTTTCAGCGCCTTAAAGGCCGTCTGAAAGCTTGTTTATAACCTGCCGCACGGTCTGAAACCCTAACTATGCACATTCGGATTTTAGTGTGCATTATTAGTGTTTTAGCAGTGCGGTATTTTGAAAGGAACAATAATGTTCAATAAACACGTTAAGACCTTCCAATACGGTAATCAAACCGTCACTTTGGAAACCGGCGAAATCGCTCGCCAAGCCGCAGCTGCCGTTAAAGTATCTATGGGCGACACCGTTGTTTTGGTTGCCGTTACCACCAACAAAGAAGTGAAAGAAGGCCAAGACTTCTTCCCTTTGAC
>NZ_JBQCWZ010000321.1:0-1500 GCF_051956895.1 Neisseria sp. P0021.S006 | reverse complement strand
GGTTAATGCGATTGCCAAAATCATTACCAAATCTACAGTTTGCTCATTAGCTCGTGCGGTTGAAAACGATGTGCGCAAAGCAGGTGAAGCTGTTTCCCCCGCGCCGAAAAAACGTATTCACACTTTTATCGCCACCAGCCCCATCCACATGGAGCACAAACTGAAAATGAAGCCGCAGCAAGTCATCGATGCGGCAGTCAAAGCGGTGAAAATCGCCAAAGAATACACTGACGATGTGGAATTTTCTGCCGAAGACGCCGTGCGTTCGGATTTGGACTTCCTTGCCAAAATCTTTACGGCGGTTATCGAAGCGGGCGCGACTACCATCAATATTCCCGATACTGTCGGCTACTCCATCCCTTCCGTATGGTACGAGCGTATCAGCAACATCATCAAAAGCGTGCCCAACGGCGACAAAGTAGTCTGGTCGACCCACTGCCACAACGACTTGGGTATGGCGGTTGCCAACTCGCTGGCTGCTGTTCAGGCAGGTGTGCGCCAGGTGGAATGTACCATCAACGGTTTGGGTGAACGTGCTGGTAATGCCAGCCTTGAAGAAATCGTGATGGCGTTGAAAGTGCGTCATGATTTGTTCGGCTTGGAAACCGGCATTGATACCACGCAAATCGTGCCGGTATCGAAACTGGTATCTACTATTACTGGCTATCCGATTCAGCCAAACAAAGCGGTAGTCGGTGCAAACGCTTTTGCACACGAATCAGGCATCCATCAGGACGGCGTATTGAAACACCCTGAAACCTATGAAATCATGACTGCCGAATCAGTCGGCTGGTCAACCAACCGCCTGACTTTGGGCAAACTCTCCGGCCGCAGCGCATTCCGCAGCAAGCTGGCGGATTTGGGTATTGAATTGGAAAGCGAAGAGGCACTGAACGCCGCGTTCGCCCGCTTCAAAGAACTCGCCGACAAAAAACGCGAAATCTTTGATGAAGATTTGCACGCTTTGGTGTCTGACGAAATGGGCAATATGAATACCGAAAGCTACAAATTCATTTCCCAAAAAATCAGCACTGAAACCGGCGAAGAGCCGCGCGCCGATATTGTGTTCAGTATTCGCGGCGAAGAAAAACACGCTTCCGCTAGCGGCTCAGGCCCTGTTGATGCCATCTTCAAAGCCATTGAAAGCGTGGCACAAAGTGGCGCAACCTTGCAGATTTACTCTGTCAATGCGGTAACTCAAGGCACGGAAAGCCAAGGCGAAACTTCCGTCCGCCTGCAACGCGGCGACCGTGTGGTCAACGGCCAAGGTGCGGATACCGACGTATTGGTGGCAACTGCCAAGGCCTACCTCTCCGCATTGAGCAAACTGGAATTCGGCCAAGCCAAGCCAAAAGCGCAAGGCAGAGGCATGATTTAATGCTTTGAACAAGTAAAGGCCGTCTGAAAACGTTGTAATACGTTTCAGACGGCTTTTTTATTAGTCCGAAGAACCAGCTCGGTTATTGAAGTTTCAGCAGCCTATCTTGTTCGACGGACAAT
>NZ_JBQCWZ010000320.1:0-1500 GCF_051956895.1 Neisseria sp. P0021.S006 | reverse complement strand
GGTTGAAGTCGATGCGGGTGATGAGGCTGTGTTCGAGTTCGGGATCGGAGAGGCTGTGCCATTGTCCGAGCAGGACGGCTTTGAACATGGACAACAGGGGATAGGCGGGACGGCCGCGGTGGTCTCGGAGGTAACGGGTTCTTTGACGATTCAGGTATTGTTCGATCGGTTGCCAATCAATCACCTGATCCAACTTCAATAGTGGGAAACGGTCGATGTGTTTGGCAATCATGGCTTGGGCGGTTTGCTGGAAGAAGGTGGCCATGGAAAATCCCCTAAATGTCTTGATGGGAATTTAGGGGATTTTGGGGAATTTTGCAAAGGTCTCAGGCCGTCTGAAAATCAATTCTTATCTTCAGACGGCCTTATTTATTTTAATCCATTTTGCAAATTAAGGTTAAGGCGTGTATCCTTGGTCTCCCTTAAAAACAACTTCACAACATATCATCATGAATACCCTCAACAAAATCAGTAATTTTATCGGAAAGACCTTTTCCCTCTGGGCCGCGCTCTTTGCCGGCATCGCTTTTTTCGCACCCGACACCTTCAAATGGGTCGGTCTTTACATTCCTTGGTTTCTCGGCATCATCATGTTCGGCATGGGCTTGACCCTCAAACCCTCCGACTTTGACATTTTATTCAAACATCCCAAAGCCGTCATTATCGGCGTGATTGCACAATTCGCCATCATGCCGGCAACCGCCTATCTGCTGGCGAAACTGTTGAACCTGCCTGCCGAAATCGCAGTCGGTGTAATTTTGGTCGGCTGCTGCCCGGGCGGTACGGCTTCCAATGTAATGACTTATCTGGCGCGCGGTAATGTGGCTTTGTCGGTTGCCGTTACATCGGTTTCCACCCTGATTTCCCCATTGCTGACCCCCGCCATCTTTCTGATGCTTGCCGGTGAAATGCTGGAAATACAAGCGGGCAGTATGTTGATGTCCATCGTCAAAATGGTTTTGTTCCCCATCGTTTTGGGCTTGATTGTCCATAAAGTCTTGGGCAACAAAACTGAAAAATTGACCGACGCGCTGCCACTGGTTTCCGTTGCCGCCATCGTGCTGATTATCGGCGCGGTTGTCGGTGCCAGCAAAGGCAAGATTATTGAAAGCGGCCTGCTGATTTTTGCCGTTGTCGTACTCCACAACGGTATCGGCTATCTGCTCGGCTTCTTTGCCGCCAAATGGACCGGCCTGCCTTATGATGCACAAAAAACGCTGGCCATCGAAGTCGGTATGCAAAACTCAGGCTTAGGTGCCGCGCTTGCCGCCGCACACTTTGCCGCCGCGCCGGTTGTTGCCGTTCCCAGCGCATTGTTCAGCGTGTGGCACAATATCTCCGGCTCGCTTTTGGCAACTTATTGGGCAGCCAAAGCCGATAAAAATAAAGAATCCTAAACGTCTTTAATCATAAGGCCATCTGAACAGGGATAAACGAAATCAACGATTTCTGCCTTACCTGTTCAGACGGCCTTTATTTTGAAATCAAGCAGGATTATTG
>NZ_JBQCWZ010000319.1:0-1504 GCF_051956895.1 Neisseria sp. P0021.S006 | reverse complement strand
CCATAGAGCCGATGTCGAAGGAGAACCAAGCAACGACAAACACCATAATTAATGCGAAGACGGCGTAGTAATTCATCAGGCTCATGGCCACGAATGCGCCCATTGGTGTGTAGTCTGTGATGTTGTAAGTCACCAAAAGGCCTGCCAAAGTAGCAATAATCGACGCCCCCCAGCTGGATACAGGCATCAAAACGCACATCGGCGCGGCAGTGGAGTCAAGGATATAAGCCAGTTTGGCGCGGGAAACTTTGAATTTGTCGGTTACAGGGCGGGCAATCGCACCGACGGCAAGGCTGTGGAAATAGTCGTCAATAAAGGTAACGAATACCAGACAGGCGGTCAGCAGCTTCGCCCCGCGACGGCCTTTGATGTGCTGTTTTGCCCAATCGGCAAATGCTTGGTTGCTGCCGGAATGCGTCAGCAGGGAAGTGAAAATCCCCAAAAGCACCAAGAAGAGTAGGATTTTGGGTTTGCCCAAGGACCAATCGCCGTCCGCCCAAGTCAGGCTGACTGCCATGTCTTTTAAGTGAACCAAGGCATCAAGTGGATTACTGCCTACCAGCAAGAATGAGCCTACGATAATGCCGACACCTAAGGACAGCAATACACGGCGCGTTGCAATGGCCAAGGCGAGCGCGATGGCTGCCGGGACGATAGATAAAATAGAATTCGAATAATTAATAAGTTGCATAATTATATTGTGTATAAGCGGTGAAATATTTTCAGAAGGCCTAAATTGGAAGACGGATAACAAAATACCCACTGCCTCTGACATATGGGTATTTTATCATCTAACACATCATCATGCCGTCTGAAAAATCGGACTACTGCAGATTTAGCGCGAGGAACAAAGTATTGCCGTCGCGTTGTACCAAAAGCGGTACGTTTTTGCCTGAGCTTTCCAATGCGCTACGGAAAGTGGATTCGTCATTGACGCTGATTTGGCTGACGGCAATGATTTCGTCGCCGCGTTTGAGGCCGGCACGTTCGGCCGCGCCGCTAACGCGCAGAACGATTAAGCGTTGTTTACCGTCTGCGTTTTCAACCTGCAGGGTAACGCCTGTATTTTCAACGGTGAATCCGTCATGGCCGCTTTCGTGTTGCGGGTGTTCGGCTTCTTTTGCAGAAGTTTCCGTTTGTTCGGCTGCGCTGCCAAGTTTGACTTTGACATCGGTTTGTTTGCCGCTGCGCCAAATGCTCAAAGTTACTTCTTTGCCCGGCATAATCGAGCCGACCATAACTGGCAAATCGCTGGAAGCGCGGACTTCTTCGCCGTTAACTTTGCGTACGATGTCGCCAACCTGCAAGCCTGCTTGTTGTGCCGCGCTGTTTGGCATGATTTTTGCAATCAGTGCGCCACTTGCTTTGTCCAAACCGAAAGATTTGGCCAAATCATAAGAAACTTCTTGAATAACCACGCCTAATTGGCCGCGTTGGACTTTGCCGTTGGCTTTTAATTGATCGGCCACATTCATGGCAACATCAATCGGAATAGCAAACGAAA
>NZ_JBQCWZ010000318.1:0-1504 GCF_051956895.1 Neisseria sp. P0021.S006 | reverse complement strand
GTGTATGCTCCGATGTGTGCCGCGACTTTGACCGTGATTAGACGCGAAACCAAATCCACGAAAAATATGCTTATGATTACAGGCTATTTGTTCCTGATGGCTTATTTTGCCGCATTTGTGGTTTACCAACTTTCTTCAAGGATACTATCGTCATGACTCAATATATTATCGTCGGCTTGATTATGCTCGCCTGCGTATTCTTCCTCTTGCGAAAATTCGTGTTCAAACCGAAAAAACGCGACTGCAGCAGTGGCTGCGGCAAATGCGGTGGTTGCGGTTAAATATTGATAACCAGAAAGAAGAAAGGTCGTCTGAAAAGAGGTTTCAGACGACCTTTTTAACGCAAACCGTTATAATAACGCCCCATCCATTTATACAATACATTCATTCCATAAAGTCATGAAAACCCTGCTCCAACTCCAAAGCGCTGCACAAAATTTCGCCGACCACTATAAAAACCAAACCGACGAACGCCGTGAAAAAGACACTTTTTGGAATGAATTTTTTGCGATTTTCGGCATTGATCGCAAAAACGTCGTCCACTTCGAATATGCCGTTAAAGACCCGAGCAACAACACCCAATTTGTCGATGTCTTTTGGGAAGGCATCTTCCTGGCAGAACACAAATCCGCCAACAAAAACCTAGCCAAAGCCAAAGAACAGGCGGAGCGTTATTTGCAGGAAATCGAGCGCACCAAGCCGTCTGCCTTACCTGAATATTACGCCGTCAGCGATTTTGCCCATTTCCACCTTTATCGTCGCGATCCTAAAGAAGGCGTAGAAAACCAATGGCAATTCCCGTTGGAAGAATTGCCCGAATACATTACGCGCGGCGTTTTCGACTTTATGTTCGGCATCGAAGCCAAAGTCCGCCAAATTCAAGAAGAAGCCAATATTCAAGCGGCGACGGCCATTGGCAGACTGCACGATGCCTTGCAGGAAGAGGGCATTTACGAAGAACACGAACTCAGGCTCTTCATCACGCGCCTGCTTTTCCTCTTTTTTGCCGACGACAGCGCCGTTTTCCAGCGCAACTACCTCTTTCAAGACTTTTTAGAAAGCTGCAAAGAGGCCGATATGCTTGGCGACAAGCTCAATCAACTCTTTGAATTCCTCAACACACCCGACCAAAAGCGCAGCAAGACCCAAAGCGAAAAATTTAAAGGTTTCGAATACGTCAACGGCGGCCTTTTCAAAGAACGCCTGCGCACTTTCGACTTCACCGACAAGCAGCACCACGCCTTAATCGACTGCGGTAATTTCGACTGGCGCAACATCAGTCCAGAAATCTTCGGCACGCTCTTCCAATCCGTCATGGACGCACAAGAGCGGCGCGAAGCAGGCGCACACTACACCGAAGCCGCCAACATCGACAAAGTCATCAACGGCCTTTTTTTAGAAAACCTGCGCGCCGAATTTGAAGCCGTCAAAGCCCTCAAACGCGACAAAGCCAAAAAACTCGCCGCCTTCTACCAAAAAATCCAAAACCTGCAGTTCCTAGACC
>NZ_JBQCWZ010000317.1:0-1506 GCF_051956895.1 Neisseria sp. P0021.S006 | reverse complement strand
CCACTGCCCTGCTCCTGCCGCCGCAGTTTGACCCAAGCGCCTCGCAAACTGAAGAACAGCTGCTGGAAAACAGCATTACCATCGAAGAAAAACTGGCCGAGTTCAAAGTTAAAGTCAAAGTGATGGACTCCTATTCCGGCCCGGTCATTACGCGCTACGAAATCGAGCCTGATGTCGGCGTACGCGGCAGTGCCGTTTTGAACCTTGAAAAAGACTTGGCGCGCTCGCTTGGCGTGGCTTCCATCCGCGTGGTGGAAACTATCCCAGGCAAAACCTGCATGGGCTTGGAATTACCTAATCCGAAACGCCAAATGATCCGCCTGAGCGAAATCTTCAATTCGCCTGCGTTTACCGAGTCCAAATCCAAACTAACCCTCGCGCTCGGCCAAGACATCACCGGCCAGCCTGTCGTCACCGACTTGGCCAAAGCGCCGCATCTGCTGGTTGCCGGCACGACCGGTTCGGGTAAATCCGTAGGCGTGAACGCCATGATTCTGTCCATGCTCTTCAAAGCAACGCCGGAAGACGTGCGCATGATTATGATTGACCCGAAAATGCTGGAGCTGAGCATTTACGAAGGCATTCCGCACCTGCTCGCCCCTGTCGTGACCGATATGAAATTGGCTGCAAACGCCCTGAACTGGTGCGTCAACGAAATGGAAAAACGCTATCGCCTGATGAGCTTTATGGGCGTGCGCAACCTTGCCGGTTTCAACCAAAAAATTGCCGAAGCCGCCGCGCGTGGCGAAAAAATCGGCAGCCCGTTCAGCCTCACGCCTGAAAATCCTGAGCCATTGGAAAAACTGCCGTTTATCGTGGTCGTGGTAGATGAGTTTGCCGACTTGATGATGACCGCAGGCAAGAAAATTGAAGAACTGATTGCCCGTCTTGCCCAAAAAGCGCGTGCAGCCGGTATCCATTTGATTCTTGCCACCCAACGCCCAAGCGTGGATGTCATTACCGGCCTGATTAAAGCCAATATTCCGACACGCATTGCATTCCAAGTGTCCAGCAAAATCGACAGCCGCACGATTCTTGACCAAATGGGTGCAGAAAACTTGCTCGGCCAAGGCGATATGCTGTTCCTGCCGCCCGGCACCGGCTATCCGCAACGCGTACACGGAGCGTTCGCATCTGATAATGAAGTACACCGCGTAGTGGAATACCTGAAACAATTCGGCGCGCCTGATTATATCGACGATATTTTAAGCAGCGGTTCGAACGAGGACTTTACCGGTACCAGCCGCAGCAACGACAGCGACCTCGACCCCATGTATGATGAAGCCGTTTCCGTTGTCTTGAAATCGCGTAAGGCCAGCATTTCCAATATCCAACGCCAACTGCGCATCGGCTACAACCGCGCTGCCCGCCTGATTGACCAAATGGAAGCCGACGGTATTGTTTCCCCGGCGGAAAACAATGGCAACCGCACCATCTTGGCGCAAAGCAGTGAGCATTTAGATTAACTTATCTCCATCAATAAAAGGCCGTCTGAAAAGTTTTCAG
>NZ_JBQCWZ010000316.1:0-1511 GCF_051956895.1 Neisseria sp. P0021.S006 | reverse complement strand
TGAAAACCGGTACGCATCCGCAAAACATCCTCAAATGGGGCATTATCGTCCAATTTTCCGCCAATCTGCTGATGACGGTTTTGGTGTTGTCGCTGTCTTTGCCGCCTTTGTGGGCTTTAGTGCCATGCGTGATGTTTTCAGTTGGTACGCAAGGCTTGGTCGGAGCGAACACTCAAGCCTGCTTTATGAGCTATTTCAGCGCAGAGGGCGGCAGCGCAAATGCCGTTTTAGGCGTGTTCCAATCCCTTATCGGCGCATCGGTCGGCATGGCAACGACTTGGCTACATAATGGTTCCGCCTTGGTGATGGCCGGTATGATGTTGAGTTCGACCGTATGCGGTATCGTGCTGTTGTGGGTTTGCTCGCATCAGGCTTGGATGGAAAACGATAAAAAAGAATATGTTTAACCTTCGGGCCGTCTGAAAAACGGTTTCAGACGGCCTCAACACTATATTGAAGAAATTAACCATGAGTACCAGCAAACAACGCCCCATCGGCGTATTCGATTCCGGCGTCGGCGGCTTGACCAACGTCCGCGCCCTGATGGAACGCCTGCCGATGGAAAACATCATCTATTTCGGCGATACCGCACGCGTTCCCTACGGCACCAAATCCCGCGCTACCATCGAAACCTTCGCCATGCAGATTGTCGATTTCCTGCTGGAAAACGATGTCAAAGCACTCGTCATTGCGTGTAACACCATTGCCGCGGTTGCCGGACAGAAAATCCGTCAAAAAGCAGGCAATATGCCCGTATTGGACGTCATCTCCGCAGGTGCAGAAGCCGCTTTGCAAACCACCAAAAACAACCGAATCGGCATTATCGCGACCAACACCACCGTCAACAGCAATGCCTACGCGCGAGCTATCCATTCAAAAAACAACGACACGCTGGTGCGCACGCAAGCCGCACCCCTGCTTGTGCCATTGGTGGAAGAAGGCTGGCTCGATCACGAAGTCACCCGTCTGACCGTGCGCGAATACCTGAAGCCGCTTTTGGCCGACGACATCGACACGCTGGTGTTGGGTTGTACCCACTTCCCACTGCTCAAACCGCTTATCGGCCACGAAGCACAAAACGTTACCTTGGTCGATTCCGCCATCACTACCGCCGAAGCCACCGCCAAAGCCTTGGCACAAGCAGGTTTGCTGAATACAGAAAACGACAATCCGGATTACCGCTTCTACGTCAGCGACATCCCCCTGCGTTTCCGCACCATCGGCGAACGCTTCTTGGGTAGAAGTATGGAGCAGATTGAGATGGTAACGTTGGGTTGATTGGAAATATTAAAGGCCGTCTGAAAGGTAAAAACAAGGTTAAAGTCGGCGAAATTCACAATGAAGAAGATGCCTTGGAATAAATTGCGAAATTGGAAAAAAGCTATGCAGCAGGTGGCCAAGGATTTGCAGTTTGAAGAAGCGGCTGTGTTACGGGATAGAATTCGGGTAATTAAGGAAGAATTGTTGTTTGGTAGTGAATAAGTTATATCATTATTAAGTTATAGGAAATT
>NZ_JBQCWZ010000315.1:0-1511 GCF_051956895.1 Neisseria sp. P0021.S006 | reverse complement strand
CCACCGTAAGTGTAGCCGCGAACAGTACCGCTGCTAGTAGGTACGAAGTTGCTGGTTGTAGAACCGTTACCCAGAGCTACGCTGTTTTCGATAGTAGATTTAGCTTCAGTACCCAAAGCCAGAGTGTTTCTAGCTGTTGCTTGAGCATCGTTACCCAGAGCAGTTGCATATTCACCGCCATTGGCTTGAGCGCCACGGCCTAATGCAATCGCTTGCGTAGAAGCAGCGTTACTTTGTACACCCAATGCTACCGCGTATTGAGCACTTGCTTTAGCAGCAGGACCGAAGGCAGAAGCAGAAATGCCGTCAGCGACAGAACCGCGACCGATTGCTACGGCAGAACCTTTTTTAGCTTGAGCATCGCCACCCAATGCTACCGCACCGTTTGCCAGGGCTTGAGAACGTTGACCGATGGCAGTTGCTACGATACCGGTTGCTTGAGCATTAGTACCGATTGCCATAGCTGAACCGGCATTATTAGCACCCACAACACCATCACCATCAGCACCAGTAGAGGTACCATCAGCTTTTGCTTCAAAACCTACAGCAACGTCAGCAGCTTGGCTAGCAACTGCGTCATTACCATGAGCGACAGAGTTATTACCCAAAGCTTTTGCTGTAAAACCTGTTGCGAGAGATTGCTCGCCACTTGCTGTAGAACCAGCACCTGTTGCAATAGCTCGAGTACCGGTAGCAGTAGCACGCAAACCAACAGCAACCGCATTGGTAGCACTTGCAGTCGTATTTTTACCAACAGCTACAGCATTATTACCAGCTGCAGCAGACTCATAACCAACAGAAACTGCAGAAGAACCAGAAGCATTAGATGATTTACCTACGGCAATAGTAGCCTGACCAGATGCTTTTGATCCAGAACCAAAAGCAAGAGACTCGCCACCACTAGCATTTGCTTGCTTACCAATAGCTACGTCCATATCTTTGCCTGATGTTGCTTTTGTACCGATCGCAACAGAGTCAATAGACTGATTAGTTGCACCAAAACCAACTGCAACACCATTTTCTTGAATTGCTTTTGCATCTTTACCAATAGCTACTGATTTATCACCAGTACCAGTCGCACTAGAACCAATCGCAATTGCGTCATGAGAGACTACATTATTACCGTTGTTTCTGTAAGTATTTGCGCCAGTACCGATATTGATATTGCCAATACCTTGATTGGTACCAATGACATTCCCGGTATTATCTGATTTAATGGTAATCGTACTAGCAGATGTTTCCACACCTGCTTGAGCAGCACTAGAAGCCATCAAAGCACCTGCCGCTGCAACTGCAGCAGCTACGGCTTTACGCTTGTCAGAAGCGGATTTTTTGCCGTGTGCATGGCTGATCTCGGAAACCGCGGTCCATGTCTGGGTCGCGTGGTTCCAAATGACTTTAAAGACTTTATTCATATCGATTTTCCTGTAAGGGGTTTGATTTCTTTTGGGACGTGTTGCTCGGCTGTAAACTGCCTGTCCACACATTTGCCGCATTTCAGAGTTTCCCCT